>JAGOZX010000014.1 GCA_018058425.1 Sebaldella sp. | reverse complement strand
GAGCCAGGATCAAACTCTTCATTCAATATTCATTTATTTTACACTACCTTATTTTTTCTTTTTCTTAACTTGGCGTTTGTTTCTTCTTCTTCTATTTTCATTGTCCTTTGTGTCATTAGCTTTTTGCCGTCGACAAGATATATACTACCAAATCCTCTTCTTTTTGTCAACTCTTTTTTTGAAGTTTTTTTTATTAAATTATTGAAAACAAAGTATTCTAAGCATTATCGTCCGTTAAAAGTACTGTCATTACTGAATTCATCGCACTATGATTTTTCATGTTTTTTTATTTTTCTATTTTATAATTATAATATTTTTTAATCTCTTATGTTTGTTTTGTTAAATATAAAATAAATTTTTTATTATTAATTTTATACTACTAAACAAAAGAACTCTTAGTTATTATAATTATAACAACAAGAGTTCTTCCTATTATTTAGACCATTTTTTTAGTATCATTCCCTGTTTAGCTCTTATACTAAAGAAAAGTTTTCCATTATTTTTAGTATATAAACTATTCCCTGTTAATAAGTCTATAAATCTATTCTCTGTTTCATCTAACTGTAATTCTACATCTTCATAATCATTAAATGAATTATTTATTACTGTTATAATAGAGTGTGTATTATCATACCTCATATATGAAATTATATCTCTTTCGTCGTCTATTAGCAGCTCTTTAAAGTTTCCATATACTAATACTATATTTTCTTTTCTTATTTTTATTATCTTCTTATACCAAAATAACAAGTCTAAATCTGGATCTTGGGAATATAGCTCATTCTTATTAGTAAGTGACGGATTCTTCTCATTATCATAACTATATTCTTCCCATAACATTGGTTTTCGACAATATGGATCTGTTGCTCCCCACATACCAACCTCATCACCATAGTACAGCATGGGTGCTCCTATATATGTCATCTGAAATACAGATATTAATTTCAATATATCTTTAGGTTTCACATAAGAAGTACTCCAATCTATAGTGGTATTTGGATGATAATTCGATGCTAGATCTGGCCTTATACCATTATATCCCTGCTCTAATTGTTTTCCTTCTTCCAAATCTCTACCTACTCTGTCATTTATTATTCTAGACAAAAGCCTATCAGTATCATGTGATCCATTTAAGTTTTGTGAGGCTTGAAACGCTTGTTTAGGATACCAAGTTCTCTTTTCACTTAGCTCTCTAAAAAATTCATTAGCTTTTAGCTTGTAATCTTTCTTTTTTTCATATCCTTGATTTATAAAATACCCAATAACAGTTTTTAGCCATTCATAATTCATAACAGCATCAAATTTATTTCCACTATTTATATCTGAACTTCCATCTCCCCATAATTCTGCTGTGATGTATGAATCCTTTTTAGTTTCTTTTACTACTTCTCTCCACTCTATCCAAAAATCTTGATTCTCGAGACAATTTGGCACATCTAGTCTAAATCCATCTATACCATCATCTTCATACCAAGTTGTTGAAGTTTTAGCATCTGGTCCTAAAAGCCATTTTTTACTTATATTAAATATATAACTTTTAAACTCTGAATTATAACTGTTAAACTCTGGTAATGATGCAAAACCTGCCCACCCAGAATACTTTATATTTTCACGATTTTTTCTCAATACCTCATTTGCTTCTTCTTCTTTCATGTCTTCTGCTATTTTTAATTGTTTTGAAAAATCTGTAAATTTATACCAATTTTTATACTTCGACTCTTCACCATCTATCAATGTAAGGTTAAAGCTCCAGTGTCTATTACTGCTATGATTAAATACTGCATCAAATATAACTCTTATCCCATTTTTATGCAGCTCTTTTATCAAGTCTACCATTATCAGATCTGATTCTGTCCAAATCCATGTTGACGGATCTTCTGTTTCTCCATATCCATTTTTCCCTCTATTTTCACCTATTAAATTCATCTCTAGTAATTTTAATTCACTGTTATTTTTTGCTTTTTTACCTAATACATCCACATAACTCTTATCTCCATATGGATTTTTTTCATCTATTTTTACACCATATCTTTTCCCACTAGTTCTTATAGTTCCCAAGTCTGGAGAGATATGCCTAAAATCATTTGCTCCATATTTATGATTTTGATATGAATAAAACACCGGATTCAACCACACTGCATTTATACCTAATTCTTTTAAGTACGGTATTTTCTCCTTTATTCCTTGAAGGTCTCCGCCAAACATTCTGGCATATTTTAATGAGGTTTTCTTTTCACTTTCTCCTTTTACTTCCCAGTCGGTCTTATCAGAAAAATCACTTGTCCATTTATTTTTATCAAATTTACCTAATATCTCTTTTTCCTTACTCCATTTAAAATGCTCCACAAATTTATGCTCATGCAGATTATTTATTTCAAATGTCTCCGCACCAAACTCGTTAAATATTGGATCATTATAGTGGTTTCCATTATAAAACCTATCTGGAAAAATATTATACCAAATCGCTTCTTTTGCCCAGTTTGGAATATAGAATATCTCTATTTTATCTTTTTTAAAATTCACCTTTATTTTTTCTGGCTTTTCAAAGGCAAGATTTCCATTAAAGTAAGCCTTCGTTTCCCCATCTTCTAAAATAAAGTAATATGATAGTTCTTCTATTTCATTTTCAAAAGTTATTGTCCTTTTAAAATAATCAAATCCATGAGAAAAATCTGTCTGTCTTTCTAGTTCAAGAATACTCTCATAACTATCTTTTTCATTTAAATCCAAATTTATAAATGCTCTCTCTACATCATTAATTTGAGTTCTTATTGTAAATTCTATTTCTTTTTCTGATATTTTATTTAAGTAATTTAATTTTCTAAAATCATGCTGTATAGCTTTTTTTGTATCATTTTTATCGATTGCATCATATGAAAAAGTCCCTGTTCCAAAGCTTCCCTTTGGAAATGATGCACCATTTTCTCCAACAATTAAAGCTAAATTTCCTGTTTCCGGTATCCATTTTTCATCTAAAATAAGTTTATATTCATAGTCTCCCTCTTTTAAAGCTAAAACTACTTCATATTTTGTATCACTTATTTTTTTAAATGGTTCTTCTTCTATTTCCCAGTTATTATAAGTTCCTGTTATTTGTATCTTATTTACAGATTTATATCCATAATCTTTTATATCTATAAAAAATCTTGTAAATTTTGTTTTTACCAAAGAAAACGTATTTTCTTGTGAATTATATTTTATTAGTATATCAATACCATCCTGAAACCCGGTTATTGGTTTAGGTTTTGATTCCTTATCTAAATAAGTATCAAAAGTATGGGCAAAAGGAGCAGTATGATTATAAGTAACTCCAAATATTTCATTTTTTTCATTTATTACTTCAAAGGAGTAACTTCCTCTTTGTACTTTTTCCCACTTATAAGTAAATGTATTCTCTCTCAATAATACTAAAGTTACCTCTTTATAAAAGCCTTCATTCTTATATATTCTCAATCTATAATTCATATAATCAACTTCTTTATTTTATAGTATAGAATGCTTTATAGGCCTTATAAGACTCATAAATATCTACCTTTGATGATACTTCAAATAATGAATGCATCGATAATAATGCTGGACCTATATCTATTGTTTTTATTCCATAATATGCCAAGAACTTTGCTACTGTTCCCCCTCCACCTTCATCTACTTTACCAAAGCCTCCTATTTGATAAGCTACTTTATTTTTTTCAAATGTTTCCCTTATCTCAAACATATATTCTGCATCTGCATCATTTGAGCTGTATTTCCCTCCATGGCCTGTATACTTAGCTACTGGTACTCCATGAGATAATCTAGCTGCATTTTTAGGATCATGAACTGACTTAAATATAGGATCTATTCCTGCTGTTACATCTGCTGAAATAGCTCTTGAATTCCAAAGTGTTTCTCTTAATATTTGATCATCATAATTTTTATTAGTTAACTTTAGTAATTTTCCTACATAGTATTCTATCAAGCTTGAATTTAACCCAGTACTTCCATCACTCCCCACTTCTTCTTTATCAGCAAAGTAACAAAGTACTGTTTTATTTACCTTTTTTATATCTAGTAATGCTTTTAATGAAGTATAAGCACAAATTCTGTCATCTTGACCATATGCCCCTATCATTCCTCTATCAAATCCAATATCTCTTGCTTTAGTTGCTGGTACTATTTCTATCTCTGCAGAGAAAAAATCTTCTTCCTCTATTCCATACTGGCTTTTTAATTCTAATAAAATATTAGCCTTTATCTTTTCTTTTACATCTTTATCACTTACAGGAATAGAACCGAATAGAACTTTTAGCTCTTCTCCTTTGATTACATCTCTTGCCTTTCTATCATTTTGAACATTAGCTGATAGATGAGGAAGTATATCTGGAATACAAAAAACTGGATCATCATCTTTTTCCCCTACTACAAAATCAACTTTTTTTCCATTTTTCAAAAATACCACTCCATGTATTGCAAGTGGAGTTGCTACCCATTGATATTTTTTTATTCCACCATAATAATGAGTATTTAACATTAAAAACTCTTCATCTTCTAATAAAGGATTCATTTTCAAGTCTAATCTTGGAGAATCTACATGAGAAACTATCATATTCATTCCTTTTTTTATACTATCTTTTCCTATTATACTTGCCAAAACATTTTTATTTCTGTTATTATAAAAAACTTTATCTCCTTCTTTTAGAGACTTAGCACTTTCAATATCTTTATATCCATTTTCTTTTAAAATAGCTACTGTATTTTCCACTACTTCTCTTTCTGTTTTCCCTTTATCTAAAAATTCCTTATATTCTTTACTTATTTTTTCTATTTCCTGTTTTTCTTTTTCCGAATAACTTGTCCATAAATTTTCATTATTCATATTGTTTCCTCCTGTAATTTTTGTAAAAATTTTATAAAAGGTGGCTCAGTATTAATTCCTGATCTCTTCTAGTTATATCTAAAAGTAATAGCAGAACATCAATTCTAAGTCACCCTCTTTATTTAATATATTATTTTTTTAATCTTTCTTCTAATTTCTTTCCTTCTTCTTCATATCCAGGTTTCCCAAGTAGTGCAAACATGTTTTTCTTATAATCTTCCACACCAGGTTGGTTAAAAGGATTTATACCTAATAAATAACCACTTACTCCACAAGCTTTCTCAAAAAAGTAAAATAAATATCCTAAGTGATATGGTGTTGCTTCTGGCATTTTTAATAAAAGATTTGGTACTCCTCCATCTATATGCGCTAGTACTGTTCCATCACATGCTTTTTTATTAACATAATCCATTGTTTTTCCAGCCACAAAATTTAAGCCATCTAAATTATCTTTATCTTCTTCTATCATAAATTCTAACTCTGGTTTTTCTATTGTTATTATTGTCTCAAACATTGTTCTTTTTCCATCTTGAACATACTGTCCCATAGAATGAAGGTCTGTTGAAAAATCAACAGCAGCCGGAAATAAACCTTTATGATCTTTTCCTTCTGATTCACCAAATAACTGTTTCCACCATTCTGAAACAAAATGTAATCTTGGTTCATAATTTACAAGTATTTCTATATCTTTCCCTTTTCTATGAAGTATATTTCTAATTGCAGCATACTGATAACATATGTTATTTTCAAAAGGAGCTTTAAAATCTTTCATTGCTTCTTCTGCACCCTTCATCATATCGTCTATATTTATTCCTGCTGCTGCTATTGGAAGTAGACCAACTGCTGTTAATACAGTAAATCTTCCACCCACATCATCAGGTACTACAAATGTTTCATAACCTTCTTCTGTAGATAATTTTTTAAGTGCTCCTTTAGCTCTGTCTGTAGTAGAATAAATTCTAGCCTTTGCTCCTTCTTTTCCATATTTCTCTTCAAGAAGATTTTTAAATACTCTAAAAGCTAATGCTGGTTCTGTTGTTGTCCCTGATTTAGAGATTATATTTATTGAAAAGTCTCTGTCACCTATTATTTCTATTAAATGCTTTAAATAAACACCGCTGATATTAGTTCCAGCAAAGTATATTTCAGGGGATTTTCTTTCCTCTTTTGATAATTTATTATAAAAACTATGAGATAAAAATTCTATTGCTGCCTTTGCTCCTAGATACGATCCACCTATTCCTATTACTATAAATACTTCCGAATCATTTTTTATCTTTTCTGCTGCTTTTTTTATTCTTGCAAACTCATCTTTATCATATTCTACTGGTAAATTTACCCAACCTAAAAAGTCATTTCCAGCACCTTTTTTTTCTTCAAGGTACTTTACTGCTGTTTCAACTTGTGGTAAGAATTCACTAAATTCATGATCATTAATAAAATTCTTTGCAAAATCATAACTAAACTCTAGTTTCATTTTTTCCCTCCAGAACTTTTCTTTCTTTTTAGTATAGCAAAAATCAAAAGTTATTTCAAATAAAAAAATGTTTCTCCTCGGCAATTGCCAAGCTCTTTTCCCAATAAAAAATATGGTTAAAAAAACAAAAAACAAAACCTGATTGTCTATAACACTAAAAAATAAAAAAAGCATCTAAATTGAGATGCTTTTACTATATAAATTCATTTATTATTTAAATGGCTGGGCTGAATGGATTCGAACCATTGCATGCCAGAGTCAAAGTCTGGTGCCTTACCGCTTGGCGACAGCCCAATCTAATGTAACAAGGAAGATTATATCTAATTTTTGCTTATATGTCAAGGGATTTTTGAAATTTTTTTTATTTTTGGTAATATTTAAATCCTTAATATCCCTCTGTTTATTTCTTTATATTCTAAAGAATCTACATTAACTTGTTTGTACTTTTTATTTAAAGTAAAAACTACAGTTTAAATATAATAAGGATTTACTAATCCATTCGCTACTTCCTCATAAATTAACTTAGTATTATACCTATAACTTAATAAAATTGTATAAGTTCAGGTCTTTTACTTCTAAATTTCTTAGTATTTTTTTACTTAACTGAAAATCTAATCCATTGTCAAATACCAGTAGTTCCTCTTTTATATTTATTTCTTTAATTCTCTTCATATTTACAATACTACTTCTTTCTATTCTTTGAAACTCTGGATATAAAGAAAGTAAGTTTTCAATTTGAATAAGATTATTTTTACTGAGATATATCTTTCCATTTTCCAATTTTATTGTTGATTTTCTAACATTGCTTGAATAACTAATATATAAAATTTCTCTAGGTTTTATACTACATTTTATAAAACTGTCATCAATACATATATTTACATTTCTATTCTTTAGTTTTTTCATTGACTCTACTACTTCTTCAATTAGTATATAATCTATTTTTTTCAGAAAATCAAATATCAAATATAGAGGCTAGTAAAAGTACTTTTATTTTATAATCTTTATAAAATCTTAAACGAGATTCTAGATCTTTAATAGAATCATCTATTATTATAAAAAGAAATTCATTTTCAGAAATTTTATCGAAATCACAACCATTAATATCAATAAATGAATATCTGAAACTCTCTTTTATGAGGGTTTCAAGATTCTTTTCTACTTCAAGACCAATTTTAATCATGTTTATCACCTAGTTTATCTGCCTTTTCTAAAATAATTTTAGAATAATTTTTTATCTTTTCTTCATTTGTCTGTGAATAAATAAGTGAAGTAAATTTTTGAATAAACATTATTTCTTCCTTTGATATTTCTTGTAAAGGATAGTCTTCTGTTTTTTCAACTAATGTTTTTTTCAAATTTATAATTCTTACATAATTAATTATATAACTTAATTTTTCCATTAAATTTATAAGTAAAAGAATTACCTCTTTTATTGAACTTCCCTCTCTATCTTCTATTAACAATAAAGCTATACAAGTATTTTTTTCAATATTCAATTTAATTCCATAATCAAATTTTTTATAATTATTTTTCAAATCTTCTTTAGGAATTACATCATCTATTCCTTTATTTTCAAGATATTCATCTATTTCTTCTTCATTTAAGAAAATTTAAAATTGTGCTGATTCTACTGGAAGATTTTTTATAATTTCACTTTCAAAAATATTTTGAAAAACTTCTAAGTCATCTACACCTTTTAGTTTCATAAAAATATCATCAAACATGCTGTTATTCTGAACAGAATTAGTTATTATAAGGTATACTACATCTAATAATATAAGAGCTGTAAATAAAAATGTATTTTTCACATATAGACTATACATATAGATAATTTGAAATAAAATCAAAATTTTAAATAAATAGAAGATAATGTTTTTATACTTTCTATGAATATATAAAAATGCTTCTATATTTGATTCAAAAAATATAAGCCAGAAAAACATAGTAGTCTGCATTATAGTTATTGGATCTACTCTTAAATAATTAAATATCGGAAAAAAAGAAAATATTAAGCTTATTATAAATATAGAAAATAAAACTAAAAGTGTATATACTAAAGTTTTTCTTAAAATAATGTTTTTTGTACTTTTGTATTTCATAAAAATTATAATCGCAAAAACAAGAAATATAGAATAATTTAATATGCTAGCAAATATAGAAACTATAACATCTATTATAGGATAATAAAGTAAAAAGTAAGAAAATGAAGTTAAATTAGAAAATATTATCACATAAATAAAAAGAGTTGTAATCATTACCCCAAAAAAACTAAAAATCACTTTAACAATCACACTCTTTTTTCTAGAATTCAATACTTTGAAAAAATATATTCCCACAGATGAAAATAATAAAAGTTCCGCAATTGCTAATAATATACTTGAAGTTTCAAAATTAAATAGCTTTGTAAAATTGAGAAAATTATAAATAACTAACATAAAAAAAATCGGATATAGGTATTTATTTGTTTCTCTTTTTCTCTTATATATAAACTTATAAAATAAGAAAACATTAATAATTAAAGAAAAAATTCCAAAAAAACTAACTGTATTTTCCATAGCTTTTGTAGCTAATAATGTAAATGAAGTTTTTATTTCTTTATCATTTGTTTTATGAATCTTTCTTGTGATTACCTTATTATCATAATTTAGTTTTAGTTCATAATCTCCATTTTCAATCATAAAAACTCTTTGAGTATCATAAAAACTTTTGATTTCTTTCTTTACATCTCCATCTTTATATAGTTTTAATGAAATAAATTTATCAGGTATAATTTTAGAAGTATTTAAAAATTCAACATCCACTATTAAATAATTATTCAATTTACTTTGCAATACATAATCTTTGCTTAGACCTGCTAAAATAACTAAAATGATAATTAAAAATAACAATGATTTTTTCATAAGATCTTTCTCCTTCATTTACTTTAATCCTTACTGTAATTTATTTCTACTATGACATACTAACAACTTCAATGATCTTTTGTCAAATTATCTATTCCAATAACTCTTTTACGCCAAAAGCTGCAAACTCAGTATTTAAGATAATGAAAATTCTTTTACAATTTCTTTTTTTACAATAAAATGAAAAAAATTAACTTTCATGACGGTAATTAAACTTTTTATGTAGAAAATTCAACTGATCGTACCAGCTGTCTTGAATGTAGCTTAAAACCCATTGTATAATGGTTTGAATTACAGTATTAGAATAAAAATAGGAGGTAGTAACATCTGTTATACAAATGAAATTACAATTCGAGGGGGATATATTCACAGTAGGTGGAGGAATTTCTTATAATATCCCATTTTAGTAAAAAGTTGTAAATTTATGAACAGGAGAAATTAACAAATGACAATCAACAAATTTTATAATAAAATTTTAAAACGTGACTCCAGAACTTTTGGTAATTTAAAGAAGAATATAAAGTTTATTTTTAGAACTTATCTTTATTTTCCATTTCAAAGAGAACTCGTGATTTTTACCATAAATCACAAATATTTATCTAAAAAGATCTGTTTTCATGAATGTCTTTTAGGAAAGTTACATAGACCATATTTATGCAATTTTTTCAAAAGTTCTGAAAAACTAAATGCTATTAAAGATAACTATATTTTTATAGATGAGACTTTTTCACCTAAATTTAAAGAAGAACTTTATAACTCAGGTTTGGTTAATTTAGCTGAAATTCATGGTCAAAACGGACAAAAATATTTCATTAATTTACTAATGTATATTAAGTATCCCAAAGAAGGAGAGCTCTGTATTAGAGTTACTAATGAAGAAAATTTGGTATTAGCAACTTTATCTTTTAGCTTTATAAAATATAAAAATACTGGTTATAAAGTTTTTATTGGGGGAATTCAAGGAAGAAAAAAAGAAGCTTATATCGTAAAAGATATAAATTACTGGAAGAGATAGAAATTGAAATGGAGAAAAATTTATCTCTATTAAATAATTAAAGTAAAAAAATTAAAATATTGAGAAATAAAAAATACCTCAAAAAATAAATCAACCACAACAAAAGGTGCCTAAAAAAGCACCTTTCTTCAACTTATACAAATACTTAAAACATGGCTTTCAACGATACTCCTACTTTATAATCTTCTTGATTATCTTGCCCTATTCCGTATTCTCCTGTTACATATATTCCATATGTTTCTTTTAATTCTACTCCTGCATAACCACTTGTCTTTATTCTTCCTTTATCTTCTGCTGCCTTAGCTAGTTCATGATACCCATCTTCTATTGATGTTAAACTTGCCTTTTCTTGGTTATTCATATTTCCTAATTCATACTCATAACCTACTCCTATGTTTCCTTTTACTTTCCAGCTCGACGTTGCTCCAAATTCTTTTTCTCCTTCTAATCTCACTCCTATATTAGGCTTTACACTATAAGCATCGTTACTATCCACTTTTAAGCTTTCTACTCCACCTTTTTCTTCAAAACTTGGATGCATCATATATCCTAATTCTAATCCTACATAAGGTGTCACTTTCACATTTCTATTTATCTCTAAGTCTTTTCCTAGTTCATTTAGCGAACTTACTCCATACACATTATAGTTTGAATTCAAGTCTGATGTTGTTCCACTTGACCAATCTACACTTCTATCCACATCATGGAAACTTACTCTTCCTAATAAATCATTTTTTATATTCCAGCCATTTACACTATACTTATTATGTAATCCTATTTGAACTGTATCTGCCTGATCTTCATTATTTGTATCTTTCATTTGAAAATCTGTTCTTGTGTAACCTAATGAATATCCAAATTTATGTCTATATGTTCTCTCTACTTCACGTAAAGCTAATACTCCTGTAGTTTCATAATCATATGATTCTACTCCACTTGTATCCTCTTTTGTACTTCCTTTTCCTGCTATTATATTTATTTTTACATTCTCTTTTGTATTATTTTCTGAATTTTGTAATATCTCTAATGTATTATTAAATACTTCACCTATATTTTGTTCTCTTTGTGTTATATTTGCGTACATACTTCCCGATAACTGGCTAAAATCATTTCTTAAATCATTTACATCTGTTATCAAATCTAGTTTATCATAAAATTTCAAAGCTTCACCTGTTGCATTTAAATAACTTCCTTCTATATTCTTAGCAAAACCATCATACCATGCATCTTGTGTGAACTTATCATAGTTTATCTTTTCCATCCAAATATCTATTTTTCCTGAATCATTTGTTACTGGTATCGCATCGAATGTAAGTGATCCACTTTTTACAGCTATTTCTCCAGTATTTGGTCCTCCTTCTTGCGTCATTGGATCAAATACATTTTCAAACTTATACACTCTTGCATTTGTTCCTTGAGTGAAGTTAGAGTCTATTCCTATTGGCTTATCTCCAAAGTCAAAACTAGGTGCTATTATACTCACTGTATTAGTTAATAAGAATCCTGCATTTATATCATTTGGTGCGTATCCACCTACTGTTATTTCCTCTATTGTTGGTGCTCTAAAACTTGCTGGATCTGATTTTATAACTATATTCATTCCACTTAAGTCAAATTTTTCATCCACTTTTATAATACCCGCATTTATTATTGAAGGTGGTGTATAAGCTGGATCCTCATCTACTAACTGTACGGAACCTATTGTTCCTGAATCTACTTGTAGTAATCCATAATTTTCTAAAGTAGAGCCACCTGATAGCTGAACTCCTATACTATTGTCTCCATTTATATATATTTCCCCTGTATTTTCATTAACTATTTTTGAATTTGCGTTTGCATAAATTCCTATGCTCTCATTTCCATTCATTGTTATTATTCCTGCATTTTTTACAGATGAATTTCTTGCTGCTACTATTCCTATACTATTATCTCCAGATAGTGTTATATCTCCTGTATTTCTAATAGCAGAACCTTCTAAGTATATTCCTATTGTCTTATTAGAATTTGATGTTATATTTCCTGTATTTAATGCCTCTGTTCCACTTTTATTAGCATAAAATCCTACTGCGTCAGCTCCTATTTCTATATTTCCTGTGTTTTTCATACCTTGTACATTTTCTCCATAAAGTCCCACTGCATAACTATTTGCAAATGGATTTAATGGATCGACTATTACAGAATCTCCTATTTTTATATCTCCGCTATTATCTATACTTCCACCATTATTATATATACCAATATTTGAATCCCCTGCATTAGCTGTTATACTTGCTTTATTTGTTATAGTCCCACCATTTGTCATATAAACACCCACTGATTTAGAACCAGTCATTGTTATATCTGCACCTAATTCATTTGTAATAGATGTTCCACCATCTGAATATACAAATACTCCATTATCTCCTATTGTTGATACATTTCTATTTATTAAACTTGAACCAGAATTTAGAACTATTCCAAAACTCTCATCACTTACATTCATTAACATGTTATTATCTATTACTGCATTATCAATGGCATAAATTCCTACTGTATTTGCTCCATTTAAATTCAATATTCCATTACTTAAATTTAAATTTCCTGAATCAGTATAAATTCCTACTCCAGCTTCTCCTACATCTATTGTTCCAGAAGTTTGATTTATTTGACCACCTTTATTATAGATTCCTATTGAAGTTTTTCCTGAACTTATATCTCCAGAATTATTTATTATGTTATTATTACTTTCATTATAAATACCTATACTTGGATCTGTTTCAGTACTTGAATCTCCTACTATTATTGTACCTGTATTATTTATAGTTTGAACTCCATTTCCTGTTGTGTAAATCCCTATTGATTTATCTCCTGATAAATTTATTGTTCCACCATTTGAAACTGTAGATGTTGTATTTCCTTCTAAATACAGTCCCACTATTTTCTCACTTGTTCCAGTTATATTTCCAGTATTTAACAGATTATTTCCATCTTTTAAATACATTCCAGCTGAATTATTTCCTATAGACACTGCACCTATATTAGCTATACTACTTCCTGTTCCACTTCCATACATTCCCACCGAATGTTGACCAACTTCTATTGTCCCTTGATTTTCTCCGCTTGCTCCATTTATCACATAAATACCTGTAGAATTATCTCCAAACGATATATTTCCTTTGTTAGTAGCCTCTTGATTCAGTACTTCTCCATCTATTGTTACAGGAAGTCCTCCTATATATCCTCCATTTAAAGCAATTCCTAGCATATTTGATCCTGTTGATACTATATTAGAATTTTCTCCTAATAGTACTGCTGAATTTTGTCCTGTTACAAATGTTCCACCTTCTCCTAAAGTAGAAGTATTATCATATGATATAATCCCATTTATTACATTTTGTAAAATATATTGTGATCCTGCTGTAGAGTTTATATTAAAGTTTTGATTATAAGAAGCTGTTCCTACTTTATTTATTACTACAATTCCAGTTCCATCTACATTTATTGTTCCCGTACCATAAAGAGAAGAATTATCTAAATATATTCCTACTGAATTATTTCCCTTTAGATTTAATTCAACATCATATAGATCAACACTTGTGTCTTTAGCATATATTGCTACACCGTCTTCTCCAACTGATATTTTTGAGCCACCTGGTGATGAATATGAAAAAATACCTGCTTTATTTGAATATATTCCTATTCCGCCTTTTGAAGCACTTACATCTATATCAGAATTATCTCCTATATTTATTGAAGAATACGAATTACTACCTGCAGCTGCATTATTATTTCCATAAATACCTATTGAAGCTGATCCAGTATTTGCTGTTATTTTTCCATAATTACCTATACCTGCATATGTACTATTATAAGGATCATCACTTGGATCTACATATGTTTCAGAATATATTCCTATTCCTTTATTACCTATTTTTATTTCTCCTAAATTATATGCATTACCTGCTGTAGTGAAAAGACCTATCCCATTATTACCCGACATTTCTATAAATCCATCATTTGAAATTTGTGTTCTTTTATTATATATTCCAATTGAGTTTGCACCCTTTAAATCTATTGTTCCACTATTACTACTTGAAATTTGTGGGTTATCATTATAATTAAAACTTTGTCCTATTCCTACTTGCCCATCCTCTGTTCCACTTAAAGTTACTCCTGAATTTATTGAAACACCTGATTTACCAATATCCATATTTCTATATGTTTTATCACCTGTTGTATTATTTTTATCTATATTTGAATCTGTGTCTATTATTAAAGTTGACTGTAATAACTTAGATTTTCCTGATCCAGTAAACTCCATCCCAGGTATATCAGACAATTTTGACAAATCACTTAAATTAACCTTTGCATTTTTAATTACTATATTATAGCTATTCTGATCTGCATTTATATTTAAATTTCCATTTGTTGTATTTATAACACTTGATAAATATGCTGAAATATCTACAGGATTATAATAACTACTCCCTTCATAATAAAAAGCTATTGCTCCATTTTCCATACTCGCATTTACATCACTTGTTAAAGTCAATTTTCCCATTATTGTATTATACTTTTGAAAATAAAAACCAAAAGTATCTTTTCCATCAGCCTTTACTTCAACTGCTCCTCCTTGTGTAAAAGAACCCAGACTTATATTTCCACCTTTTGAATATATAACAATTCCGTTATCTCCTGTTACATCAAATCTATCTGTCATTATACTAGTTTCTGATTGAATATAACTTCTGTCATAGTTAGGAGGTAAAAAATAAGTCAATCCCTCTCCGTAAACCCCTGTTACCTTTGCTCCACTTACTTCTATATAATTATTTTGAGATGTTAGAGTTCCCTTATTATGAAAAGCAATTGCGTTATCTCCATTCATTGAAATATTTCCCTTATTCAATGTACTTCCAGTAAAACTAACGCCGTCGTAGTTGCCACCCATTCTCATCCCTATACCACCATAGATATTTCCATTTGGATCTGTGTATGAAGATGAATTATTTATAATATCTGCATAATTTTCTAATATCCCAATCTGATTTGACATACCCATCATTGCTTTAGCACCAGAATTTATAGTTATAGGCATATAATTTTTTAATGTTCCACCCCTATTAATTATAAATAAATTATTCTGTACTCCCGTATTTATTGGAACTAATGAATTTACAAGACTACTATCTATTGTTAAATTTCCACTATCTAAAGTTACAAGACTATTTAAACTAGAATTTACACCAAATTCTAAACCTTGGATGACACTATCATTTAATATACTATTAGTAACTAGCCTATCATCTAAGTAAATTGCAGATGAATGATCTCCATTTAAAGTTATATTCATATTTTTTATATTCTCTAAAGAATTATTCCCAGTACTTGTTACTGCTGTAGATATATTTAAACCTGTATTACTTTTACCTCCAACCACGATTTTACCATTTGAACCATCTATCACTAAAGGAGATTTTGTATAAGTAAAAGAACCATTAATATTAAATATCTGAACAGCTGAGTTAGCAAATCCTGAAAGAGTTATATTTCCAGTTTTTACCTGCACTGGATTCACATATGAAGTAACACCCACATATACACCTGACCCATTTCCTAGAGTGTCCACCATTATATTCCCAGAGTTTGTTAGTTCTCCTCCTAAATGAGTAGTTGAAGATAGAGGACGAAGCTGCATTCCTATAGCACTCGTATTTGAATTTGCTTCTGCGTTTATAGTTATTGTTCCAGTATTTTCTAAAATTGCCTTAGCTGTTCTAGTAGTATTTGGAGCTGTTAGATCAAGAGATAAACCTATTATAGCTCCAGCATTTGCATCTAAATTGCTTAAATTTAAATTTCCTGAGAATGTAACTTTACTATCTGCTGTTACATTATAAGGATTATACGCTAAAAATCCCCAATGATCATTGAATTTATTATTTTTTGCTGTCATATTCCAGTCACCTTTTACTTCAAAATTTCCATTATTTGAAATATTATGTACTGTAAATGTATTATTTTGGCTAAGTCCTTGACCAAAACCTGTATGAGTATATGAAGCTGCTGTTGTCCCTGTATATGCACCATTATTATATGAAGCTGCACCTGTAACTAATATATTATTTGTAGTTCCATCTAAAGCTAAAGTAGTTCCAGCTGCAGACTCCACATTTAAATTCTCATATGCCACTTTACCAGAAGTATTATAACGTACCGATGATGTTGTAGCTCCAATTAGAAAGGACCTTGCACCTCCAAGACCTAAACCCAAATCTTGTAAAACAAGTGGAGTTTGAGGAGATGTAATATCCGTATAAGTATAACTTGGTGAAGTTATTTGTGGTGCTTCTAATGGGCTTACAATTACGTTCACTACAGGCTCTCCTATTGGTGTTATATTCAGATCTAATTTATCTCTAGTAATTCCACTTACTGGGATTACCATTCCTAAATCTATACTTTTAGCATCTTCTTTAACATTACTTCTTACACTTGACTTACTTCCACCTCTATGACTATTATTATAAAAACCACTAAAAAACACTTGCCATTCTAGATATTCTGGTTTTACAACATAATCTCCTTGTAGATACAAATCTTTTAGCTCTTGATTTCTTTTATTTAATACATCTTGAATCAACTTGTAGCTACTTTCATTTGACTTTCCTGCTTCCATATTTTTCACCATATTAGTATACAACTTATTAGCATTGATTTTTGTCTGACTTATTGTTCCGGAAAATGATGTTGCTAATGAATTTAATGCTAAAAAACATTAGTAACTTTTTGTTTTTTCTCATTTTTTTTCCTCTTTTCTCCTATTAATTTTTTTATATTAAACTTCGTTATTTTTATACCTAATTATTCAGTTAAAAACTACTATATTGATTATATAATTTGTCAATACAAATGTCAATGAATTTATAAATAAATAATGATGTCTTATAATTTATGAAATATGCTAATATTTATATTTATATTTACTAAGTTTTATAATATTCAGTTTATTCTCCATTATACTCTTTTTCTTATATTTATTTCTGTCACACTTGTTACCAATCATATAATTTAATATAACAAAACAAAAAAAGTACCCTAATATACAGGATACTCTTGCTTTATAGAGTTTATAAAATTATTTTTCAAAATACTTAATCTTTTCTCACTTAATTTTTTATTACTCTAAGTTTATTTTATTATTATTCTTTTTCTATATTGTTTCTCTTACTATTTCTATAAATCAAAATTTAAAAATTTTCTCTATTTTCCCACACAAAAATTACTAAAGACATGGTCCAAAATATCCTCTGAACTTATTTCTCCTGTTATTTCTGATAAAGAATCCAAAGCTTCCTTTAGATCGACTGAAATCAGATCCATAGGCATACCTGTGTCGATAGTCTCAAAAATGCTGTCTATAGCTATTTTTGTCTTGTCTAATGCTGATTTATGTCTAATATTTGTAATGATAAGTTTTTCTGATGAATCTTCCACTTCTTTTTCTAAAATAAAATTATATATTTTTTCTTCCATATCTTCTATTCCCAAATCCTCTTTTGCAGAAATTTCAAGAATATCTTTAGAAAGTTCATTTAATTTTTCTATCTCTATTTTTCTTTCTAAATCTATTTTATTTAAAAGTACTATTACTTTCTTATTATTTTCTTTTATTAATTCTATTATTTCATAATCATTTTTTTCTAATTTTGTTGATGCATCTAAAACTAGAAGTATTAAATCACTTTTTTCTATTATTTCTTTTGACTTCTCTACCCCTATATTTTCTACTAAATCCTCAGTTTCTCTTATTCCTGCTGTATCCACCAATACTAGAGGAATTCCTTTTATATTAATAACTTCTTCAATTATATCTCTTGTAGTTCCAGGAACATGAGTTACTATAGCTCTTTCCTCTTTTAAAAGAGAATTTAATAAAGTAGATTTTCCTACATTTGGTTTTCCTATTATTGCAGTTTTTATTCCTTCTTTTATCTTTTTCCCTTTACTATATGAAGCTATTAGTCTATCTATCTCTTCATAAACATCCTCTAAATCACTTCTTAGATGGGCAGGAAGAGGATCATCTATTCCTTCCTCTGGATAATCCAAAACTACATTTACATGAGCTGTAACATCAAGTAATGCCTTTTTTAAATGCTGTATTTTTTCTTTTAAATCTCCTCTTAGTTGATCTAATGATAAAGAAATACTTTTTTCTGTTTTTCCTTGAATAATATCCATTACTGCTTCTGCTTGTGATAAGTCTATTCTTCCATTTATAAATGCTCTCTTTGTAAACTCACCTTTTTCAGCATGCCTTGCTCCTTTTTTTAATACAAGCTCCAATATTTTTTGTGTTATTAAATAACCACCATGACAGTTTATTTCTACCACATCTTCACAAGTATAAGTTTTAGGACCTTTTAACCTAACAACCATTGCTTCATCTATTATTTGATCACCCTCATATACAAAACCATAATTAAATTTATAAAAACCCAAATCTTTATTTGGGTTTTTTGCTTTAAATATTTTATTCAATATGTTAAAAGAGTCATCACCTGAAATTCTTATAATTCCTATACCGCCTTCACCTCTTGGTGTTGATATAGCAGCTATTGTTTCAAACATTTTTTACCTCTTCTTTTTTATTATTAAACATCTTTTTGGTTCTTCACCAACACTTTGAGTTTCTAATTCTTTCATAAAAGAGATTTCTTCATGAATTATTTTTCTTTCTCTAGCAGACATAGGATTAAGTTTTATAGAACTACCTGTTTCTAAAACCTTTTCTCCTTTTTTTCTAGCTAAGATTCTTAACGATTCTTCTCTTTTACTCTTGTATCCATTAGAATCAATTGTTACTTTGATATTTTTTAGTAACGTCCCTAATAAGTATTCCAAGCTATTTAATGTTGTTCCTTTTTCTCCAATTAAATATCTTATGTCTTTTCCATCTAAATTTACAATATATCTTCCATTTCTATATTGTATATTCTTTATATTTACATTAAGCTTTGAGTTAACTATAAATTCCTTTACAGCTGCTCTTATTTTATTTTCATTATTGTCTTCTTCATTTTTTGTATATTCTGTATTATTCTCTTTTGGTACATAAGTTTCCTTATCTACCTTTACTGGTTCAGTTACTATTTTCTTTTCAGAAATAATAGTTTCTGCTTTTTTTTCTTTCTCTTTTGCTGCTTTTAAAGCTTTTTCTTTTTCTAACTGTTGTTTTTGTCTCTCTAGTTCTTTTAATTTATTTTTATCTACTACTTTTATTTCGTATAATCCCTCTATTTTTATAAAAAATATTTTTTTAGGACTTTTTAAAACTTTTATTTCTACAGCTTCATTTTCTTTCAAATGAAGAGTATTTTTTATCATTTTTTGTACTTCTGCTTCACTACTTGCCTTTAATTTTATTACCTCATCCATTAACTTCTTCCTTTCATAATGAAAAACTGTTGGATAACTGCTAATAAACTTGATGTAAACCAGTATAGAGAAACTCCAGACGGCATATTATATGTCATTATTAATATTACGAATGGCAATGTATATAACATTGTTTTCATTTGAGGATTACTCTCTTGTGTTCCTGTACTCATCATTTTTTGTTGGAAAAATGTTACTACCATATTTAATAATGGTAATATATTAATTGCTGGGAGAAATTTAAATGGTAATGCTATTAATGCATCTGGAAATTTTAAATTAAACCATAAAAAATGAGCATCTTCAGGAATTGAGCCTGCTTTAGTTAGTACACGAAACAGTGTAATAAAAATACACATTTGTACGAACAAAGGTAAACATCCTGCCATAGGATTCACTTTGTTTTGTTTATAAATTGCTTGCATTTGTGTTTGCATTTGCTGAGGATCATCTTTATATTTTGTTCTTAGTTTATCTACTTCTGGCTGTATTTCCCTCATTTTTTTCATTGACTTTTCTTGTTTTATAGTCAACGGCAAAATAACTACTCTAACTAGAATAGTTAATAATATAATTCCAATCCCATAGTTTCCTGTAAACTCTGAGAGTTTTGCTAATGTATTTAAGAATACCGATTCCAATGGCGCTATACTCATATTTTCCTCCAAAAACTTATTTTAATGGATCATATCCTCCCTTATGAAAAGGATGACATTTTAGAATTCTTCTGACTCCTAAGTATGTTCCTTTAAACAACCCATATTTTTCTATTGCTTGTTTAGTATATTCAGAACATGTAGGGTAAAATCTGCATCTTCTTCCTAAAAAAGGGGAAATTGCTTTTTGATAGAATTTTATGAGTAAAATAGGTATTTTTCTCATTTTTTTATCCCTTTCAATATATCCTTTTCCATGTCTTCATATTTTAAAGAACTTATATTATCTTTTAAGACAGATTTTCCTATAAGAATATAATCATAATTTCCTTTAAATTCTTGAGTATTTAATCTCACAACTTCTCGAAACAATCTTTTAATTCTGTTTCTATTTACTGCATTTCCAGTTTTTTTACTAGCTACGAACCCAAACCTTTTTTCATTTAACTTATTTTTCAGGAAAATTATTATTACATACTTTGTATGTTTTTTTTGTCCTTTTTGGTAAATTATTGAGAATTCTTTTTCATTTTTTAAAGTCATCATAAGTTTATACCCTTATTTTCCTTTTGAAGAGTTTTAAAAACCCGGTGTCAAAGTTTCGAATCACCGGGTTAAGCACATAGTTGTTTTCTGCCTTTTGCTCTTCTTCTTTTCAGTACCGATCTACCGCTTTTAGTTTTCATTCTTGCTTTGAAACCGTGGTCTCTTTTTCTCTTTTTTTTGTTTGGTTGATATGTCTTTTTGCTCATTTTTTACTCCTTCCTAATATTTATTATCATATTTTTATATGAAATTTTATTTCACAAAATGTTTTAGTTAATTACGATATATGATAATAAATAAAAAGGAAAAAGTCAAGTTTTTTCATCAATTATTCGTATTTTTCTTCTTTTTTAGTTCTTTTTATATTTTTAGTTTAGTATTCAATGGTTTTAATTGTCTTTTGTAGTTTATAGTTTTTATTTGTTTAATATCAGTAATTTTAGTTTTATCTAGTATTTTTTAAAAGTTGATTTTATATGTGCTTTTAATATTATATATTTGTTATGCTTTAGTCTTTACTCGTATTTTTTAGAATTTTTGGAATTTAGGTTTATTTGAATTTTGAGATTTACTTTAGGTTACTGTGAATTTTTAAAAAAGGTGTTTTTATTTTATTGAATATTTTATTTTCCACATGATATATTATTTATATAAATAAAACATATATATTATTATAATTATTATAGGCCGTGGATTTGTTGAAATACCTATTTTTACTGGGGCTTGAAGTATATTTCTAATGGTGAAAGGATGTGGATTTTTCCGGATCTTAAATTAATAGTTTTTTTTTCAACACTAGATCAAGAAAAAAAAAGGAAATGTGGGAAAGATTTTTTTTGTTATATAAATCTTCTCTTTGATGTATTGTGGAAAACCATGTAGAAATGTGGATAACTCCGCTCGGTATATTATTATTTTGATTGTTTTGTGGAAAACTCTGTGGGAAAGTTAATATCTTCTAGCCTTGCGTAAATTTTTTTTTTATGATATAGTTCATATACTAAAGATTTTTTATTAAAAGGAGAGCGTTGCAAATGGTTGATCCATCTGTCTTATGGGAGAAAATTGTAAAAATAATTAAGTATCAAATTGATGAGGTTGAGTTTAGTACATATATAAAACCTTTAAATGTTCATGAGTTCAAAAATAATACTCTTTATGTGTGGGTTGAATCTTCTTTTATGAAGGAAAAAGTAGAAGAGAGATATAAAAAGACTATGCTAGAGATATTAAATGATATCCTTATGATGGGTGAAGTAAAGAATATCAATATTATTTTTGAACTGAAGAGAATAGAAGAAAAGTTTGAAAATTACTTTTCTATGGTTGATAGTCAGAAAAAGACAATAAATAATTTAAATCAAAGATATAGATTTGAAAATTTCGTTGTAGGTAAAGGAAACGAATTAGCAAATGCAGCTTGTATAGCAATATCGCAAAATCCTGGGAGTGTATATAATCCCTTTTTAATTTATGGGGGTTCTGGATTAGGAAAAACTCATTTAATGCATGCAGTAGGAAATGCAATTTTGGATATGGATCCTAATAAAAAAGTTTTATACTGTACATCAGAACAGTTTAATAATGAATTTATAAACTCATTAAGAGCAGGGCAATTTGCAAATGTACAAAATTTTAGAGATAAATTTAGAACCTTAGATGTATTATTAATTGATGATATTCAATTTTTTGAAAAGGTTTTTGGACAAGGAACAGGAAGTGTAGAAGAAGAATTTTTTCATACGTTTAACACTCTTCAAGAATTGGGAAAGCAAATAATTATGTCTAGTGATAGACTTCCAAAGGAAATTAGAAATTTATCAAAAAGAATAGAATCAAGATTTGATAGTGGGCTATCGGTAGATGTCCAAAAACCTGATTATGAAACAAGACTTGCAATTTTAAAAAATATTGCAGATTCTAAAAGTGTTATAATTTCTGATGAAGTTTTAGAATTCATATCTAGTTCGATAAGTTCAAATATAAGAGAACTTGAAGGAGCATTAACAAGAGTAGTAGCAAGATCAACTCTTCTTAGAAAAGCAATTACACTTCAATTAGTACAAGAGGATTTAGCAGATTTATTTAAAAAGCAACAGTCAAAAATAACAGCTAATAAAATAATAACAACTGTTTCAAATTATTATTCTATTCCTCCAGAAGAGATGAAGGGAAAGAAAAGACAACAGGAAATAACTAATGCAAGACAGATAGCTATGTTTTTATTGAAAGATCAACTTGATTTGAATCTAACTACAATAGGTGGCCTTTTTGGTGGAAGAGATCATAGTACAGTTATCAGCAGTATTAGAAAAATAGAAACAAAATTAAAAGAAGAAATAGCTTTTAAAAAAGAAGTAGATAATATAAAACAAAAGATAGTGGAGTAAGTTTTTGGATTTGTTATTGAAATTTTATAACAATTTAAGCTAGTAATACTCCTTACCCCTCTTAAATTATTAATTTAGGAGGGGAATTTAGATAGAAAAGCAGGGATATAAAATGGAAGAAGTAGAAGAAATAAAAATTAATACAGAATTTATAAAACTCGATCAACTTTTAAAATGGGCAAATTATGTAGGTGATGGTGCAGAAGCAAAGTTTCATATAGCTGAAGGGCACGTAAAGGTAAATGGAGAAATAGAAACAAGACGTGGAAGAAAAATATATGCAGATTATACAGTAGAGTTAAATGGTGAAAAAATAAAAATAATAAGAGGTTAGAATGAAACTTAAACAATTAAGTTTAAATAATTTTAGATGTTTAGAAAATAGAAAAATAGAATTCGATCCCCACTTTAACCTTATTTATGGGAGAAATGGACAGGGAAAAACATCATTAATTGAAGCTGTCTTTTTTTTGGCTACTGGAAAAAGTTTTAGAACCAAAAAAATTAAAGAATTAACTTCATATGATAAAATTAGAACAATTGTTTTTGGCAGCTTCGAATCAAGGGAAGATAAAAAAAGTGTAGCTATAGATTCTAATAATGATAAAAAAGAATATTATATAGATAAGACAAAGACTAAATATATAGACTATGTGGGAGTACTAAATGCAATCTCTTTTATACCAGAGGATATAGAAATAATAATGGGCAATCCAGGAATAAGAAGAGGATTTTTTAATTATGAAATATCGCAAACAAAGAATATTTACCTAAAAACTCTTATAAATTTTGAAAAAATATTAAAAACAAGAAGTAAATTAATAAAAGAAAGAAAGACAAATAACGAGCTTTACAAAATATATAATGAAAAATTTATAGAAGAAGGTTCGAAAATAGTATTAATGAGGAGAGAATATGTAAAAAATATATCAATCTTATTAAATTTAAACTATAGAAAGTTATTTGATTCGAATTCTGAACTAAAATTAAAATATAATTCTTTTATTGAAAATATAGAAAAAATAAGTATAGAGGAAATAAAGGAAAAGTTTAAAGAAGAAATAGCAAAAAAACATGATAGAGAAAAAAGATATGGCTACACATTAGTAGGACCTCAAAAAGATGATTTTATTTTCGAATTAAATGGAAAAAATGCAAAGTCATTTTCATCACAAGGTGAGAAAAAATCTATAATATTTTCATTAAAAATAGCAGAAATAGATATGCTGATAAAAGAAAAAAATGAAATTCCTATATTTTTAATAGACGATATCTCATCATATTTTGATGAAATAAGAAAAAATAGTATTTTGAATTATTTTAAGAATAAAAATATTCAATGTTTTATAACTTCTACAGAGAATCTTGATATAGAGGGGAAAAAAATATATATAGATAAAGGGAGAATACTACTAAATGATGAAAAAGAAACTAAATAAAATTAGTGAAGTAAAAATGGAGAAAATTTTAGAAGATGATAGATATTTAATACATATAATTAGAAAAAATTGGAAGAAAATGGTTGGGGAAATGATTGCAGAATACTCTTTTCCTTCATTTTTTAGTAATGGAAAACTAACTGTTATAGTAGGAAATAATCTTATTCTAAATGAAATGAGAATGCTGCAGGAGACTGTTCTTGATAATATAAATGAGGCTCTATATGATAGTCGAGTAAAAGACATATATCTAAAAACAGGAAATCTATATGATAAAAAAGACGACCTTTATAAAGATTTTGAAGATGAATTTTTTGATCCATCTGAAATAAAAATAACAGAAGAAGAAAAAGAAAAAATAGAAGAAGAATTTTCTAAATATGAGAATAATCAAATAGCAGAAAGAATGAAAAAAATAGCAATGAATGCTAAAGAAACTGAGAAAATATTAGTGAGAAAAGGATATAAAGAGTGTGTAAGATGCTCCGATTTATTTATGGGAGCAGGTGAAATATGCATAAAATGTAAAAATGAACTTGCAGAAGAGAGATTAAAGGCGATAAAAAGAATACTGGAAAGAAGTCCTTTGATCAGTTATAGAGATATCTTAAAAGAGATAGAGATAACAGAAAGTGAATATTATCGTGCAAGAGATCAATTGGCAGAAGAGTTAACTTATATAATTTCAGATTTTATAGAGGAAAAAAATATAATAGCAGCTAAAGAAGCAGCCAGAAGACATGCCATTTATAAGGTGGGTTCAGATGATGAATATATAATTAGTCAAACGGTGGAAAAACTAATGAATAGACTTACGAAATTTCTAAAAATAAGAGGGAAAATTTAATGTATATATATATAGAAAATAATCTTTTTATACCTTTGAATGAAATAATACTAATAATAGATTATTCCGATTTTTTTAAAAATAAAAAAAATACAGAATATTTTGAAAAAAATAAAAAGAAAGTAATTGATTTAAATGAAAGAGGAGAGAGAACTATTATTATGACAAATGATTTTATTTATGTGACTTCATATACTAATAGAGCCTTAAAAATGAGGGCTGATGAATATGAAGGATTTCTTTTTGAAAATGAACACTAGGTTTATTTTTTTATTATTATAAAAAAAATTAATGAAGAATAAAGAAAGTAAATTTATATGTCAAATAAATTATAATAAAATTAATAATAATGCTTTAAGTATACACAAATATAGTAAAACAGATTGATTGATAAAAATTATCAAACATGATAAAATAGATTAGAAAGACAAAGAGAACAGGAGGAAAAAATGAGCGATAATTATAATGCTGAAAGTATTACGGTCTTAGAAGGACTTGAGGCCGTAAGAAAAAGACCAGGAATGTACATAGGATCTACTTCATCAAGAGGGTTACATCATTTAGTATGGGAAATAGTAGATAATAGTGTGGATGAGGCATTAGCAGGGTACTGTGATACTATAGAAGTAAAAATACTAGAAGATAATATTATAGAAGTAACTGATAATGGAAGAGGAATTCCTGTAGAAAGACATGAAAAAATGGGAAAATCTACTTTAGAAGTAGTTTTAACAGTATTACATGCAGGAGGAAAATTTAATAATGATAACTATAAGGTTTCTGGAGGCTTACATGGAGTCGGAATTTCAGTAGTTAACGCATTATCTGAAACATTAGAGGCTACGATAACAAAAGATGGAAAAGTTTGGTATCAAAAATATCATAGAGGAATACCCGTTGAGGACATAAAAGAAATAGGTGAAGCACCAGCGGATGCTCATGGAACAATAATCAGATTTAAGGCTGATAGTGAAATTTTTGAAACATTGGAATATGATTATGAGATTTTATTAACTAGACTAAAAGAAATGTCGTACTTAAATAGAGGACTAAGAATAAATTTATCAGATCAAAGAAATAAAAATAAAATAAAAGTTGATGACCTTCATTTTGAAGGAGGAATAAAAGACTTTTTAACAGAGCTTGCTGATGATGATGTAAGAGTATTAGATGACACTATTTATATGAACGATTCTATTCAAATAGATGGAAATAAAAGAGCAGAAGTAGAAATAGCAATGACTTATACTGTCTCACAAAGAGAACTGGTTTATTCATTTGTTAATAATATAAATACTCATGAGGGTGGAACACACGTAAGTGGATTTAGAACAGCTCTAACTAGAGTATTAAATGAAGTATCAAAGCAATTAGGTTTAGTAAAAGATAAAGATGGTTCTTTTCAAGGATCAGATGTAAGAGAAGGATTAGTAGCTATTTTAAGTATTAAAATACCAGAGCCTCAATTTGAAGGACAGACAAAAACAAAATTAGGAAATAGTGAAATAACAGGTGTTGTTTCTGGAATTGTAGGAAACTCATTAAAGATGTATCTAGAAGATCATCCAAAAGAAGCTTCAAATATAATAGAAAAAATTCTAATGTCTAAAAAGGCAAGAGAAGCAGCAAAAAAAGCAAGAGAATTAGTATTAAGAAAAAGTACTCTTGAAGTAGGATCACTTCCAGGAAAATTAGCAGACTGTTCATCAAAAGATGCATCAGAATCTGAAATATATATAGTCGAAGGAGATTCTGCGGGAGGATCAGCAAAACAAGGAAGAGATAGACGTTTTCAAGCTATTTTACCATTAAGAGGGAAAATACTAAACGTAGAAAAAGCAGGTATAGGAAAAGCCCTTGAAAATACAGAAATAAGAGCAATGATAACAGCTTTTGGTGCTGGACTAGGTGATGAAATGGACTTAGAAAAGCTAAGATATCATAAAATAATAATAATGACAGATGCCGATGTCGATGGAGCGCATATAAGAACTCTAATGTTGACGTTTTTCTACAGGCATTTAAGAGAGCTTATAAATGAAGGGCATATATTTATAGCACAGCCCCCATTATTCAAGGTTCAGGCTGGAAAGCAAGTGCAATATGCATATTCAAATGAGCAGATGCAAGAAATGACTAAAAAGCTTGATGGCGAAAATAAGAGATATAATATACAAAGATATAAAGGATTAGGAGAAATGAATCCAGATCAGCTTTGGGAGACAACAATGGATCCAGAAGTAAGAACTTTATTAAAAGTAACATTAGAAGATGCAACATATGCAGATAAAATGTTTAATGTGTTAATGGGAGATAAAGTAGAGCCTAGAAGACAATTTATAGAAGAACATGCACAATATGTAAGGAATTTAGATATATAAGAAGAGGTGAATAATGTCAATTAAGGAGACAGAAATAAGGTCAGAAATACCAATATACATAGAAGATGAGATAAAAGCATCATACTTAGACTACTCGATGAGTGTTATTGTAAGCCGTGCTCTTCCAGATGTTAGAGATGGTCTAAAACCGGTTCATAGAAGAATTTTATTTGCTATGAATGAGTTAGGAATGACAAATGATAAGCCATATAAAAAGTCAGCGAGAATCGTTGGGGAAGTTCTAGGTAAGTATCATCCTCACGGCGATAGTGCTGTTTATGGAGCAATGGTTAGATTAGCACAAGAGTTTAATACAAGATATCTCCTAATAAATGGTCATGGAAACTTTGGATCAATAGATGGAGATGGAGCCGCTGCGATGAGATATACAGAGGCTAGAATGGCAAAAATAACAAATGAATTATTAGAAGATATTGATAAAGATACAATAGATTTCAGAAAAAACTTTGATGAGAGTTTAGATGAGCCAACAGTGTTGCCAGCTAAGCTGCCAAACTTATTATTAAATGGAGCAACAGGAATAGCCGTAGGAATGGCAACTAATATTCCTCCTCATAACTTAAATGAAATCTGTGATGGAATTATAGCTTTAGTAGATAATCCAGAAATAACAATAGACGAAATGATAGAGCATATAAGTGGACCAGATTTTCCTACAGGTGGAATAATAAATGGTAGAAGTGGGATAATAGAAGCTTATAAAACAGGTAGAGGAAAAATTAGAGTAGCAGGAAAAGTAAAAATAGAAGAACAAAAAAGTGGTAAAGAGTCAATTATAATAAATGAACTTCCATATCAAGTAAATAAGGCAAGACTTATAGAAAGAATAGCTGATTTAGTAAGAAATAAAAAGCTTACAGGTATATCAGACTTAAGAGATGAGTCAGATAGAGATGGAATTAGAGTAGTTATAGAGCTAAAAAGAGGAGAAGAAAGTGAACTAATATTAAATAGTTTATATAAATATACTGATTTACAAAACACTTTCGGAATAATATTCTTAGCACTAGTTGATAATGCACCAAGAGTCCTTAATTTAAAAGAGATTTTACAAAATTATCTAAAACATAGATTTTCTGTAGTTACTAGAAGAATAAAATTTGAATTAGATAAGGCTGAAAAAAGAGCTCATATATTAGAAGGTTTTAAAATTGCACTAGATAATATTGATGAAATAATCAAGATAATCAGAGGATCTCAAGATGGAAATGAAGCAAAAGATAAATTAATTGCTGGTTTCTCTTTCAGTGAACTTCAAGCAAAGGCAATACTAGATATGAGATTACAAAGATTAACAGGATTAGAAAGAGATAAAATAGAAACAGAATATAAAGAGTTAATGCTGTTAATAGAAGAGTTAAAATCAATCTTAAGTGATAGTAATAGAATTTATATGATAATAAAAGAAGAAATAATAAAGATAAAAGAAGACTTCGGTGATCCAAGAAGAACAGAAATAAGAGAAGCTAGAGTAGAAATAGGAATAGAAGATCTTATAAAGGATGAGGAAGTAGTAGTAACATTAACTGATAAAGGTTATGTGAAAAGAACTCCAATAGATGTATATAGAGCACAAAAAAGAGGCGGAGTAGGAGTAAATGCTACTAATATTTTAGATGATGACATAATAAAAGATATGTACATAGCTAAAAACTTAGATTCACTGCTTATCTTTACTACTAAAGGAAAGGTATTTAACATGAAAGTTTACGAAGTACCTGAATCTAGTAAACAAGCAAGAGGAAGATTAATAAATAATCTGATCAAGCTTCAAGATGGAGAAACAGTGAGTACTATAATAAAAGTTAGAGAGTTCGAAAAAGTCAAAGATATCTTCTTTGTAACAAGAAATGGAATAGTTAAGAAAACTAATCTAGAGCTTTTTGCAAATATAAATAAGGCTGGAATAAAAGCAATAGGTCTTAGAGAAGATGATGAATTGATTTTTGCAGGATTAACTTCTGGAGAGCAAAAAGATGAAATGTTCTTAGCTACAAGAGAAGGATTTGCTATTAGATTCTCTGAACATGATGTAAGAAGTATGGGAAGAACTGCATCAGGAGTGAAGGGAATAACTTTAAGATCAAAGGATATAATAGTTGCTGGAGCAATAATAAATGGAACAGAAGAAGAGCTGGCACAAAAAACTATATTAACTATAGCAGAAGAAGGATACGGAAAAAGAACAAAACTATCAGACTATAGATTGCAATCACGTGGTGGAAAAGGAATTACTAACCTTAAGAAGAACGAAAAAACAGGAAAAATAGCAGATGTAAAAATAGTAGATAATGATTCTGAAATTATGTTAATAACTTCTGAAGGAACATTGATTAGAACTGTAGTAAGCTCTATATCAGTAATAGGAAGAGCAACATCAGGAGTAAGAATTATGAAAGTAAGAGAAAATGAAAAAGTAGCTTCAACAGTGAAAATAACACCAGAAATAGAATAAATTATAGAGGAAGTGATTCTTATGTTGAGAAAAGCATTATTTGTAATAAATAATGAAAATGAGATTAAGGCTATAAAAGAGTTTTCAAAGGCATTTAAAGAAAAGTATAAAGATTTTGTTTTAGATGGTCTATATGTAAAAGATATTTTAAAATATGAAATCTTTCCTTCAACAATTGAAGGAATAGGAATCGATATAGGAAGTACTTATATTATTGAAGAATGGAAAGAACTAGAAGAAAATAATTTTAAAATGCTAAAAAATAATATTGAAGGAAATTTTTCTAACATTTTTGTTGAAGAAGGAGAAACAGTAGAAGTTTGTCTGGATAAAATGAAGGGTTATGATCTTTTGATAATATTTAAAAGTGAAAATATAGGACCTTACTTAAAAGAATTACTAAGAGTTCACTATAAACCTATGATTATTGTTTCTGAAACTGACAGCTATAGTTTTGACAAGGTATTAGCTTTAGATGATGGTGGATATAAAGCAAATCGTACATTATTTAATTATTTTAATATATTTGGAGAAACAAAAGTTGATGTTTTAAGAGTAAATGTAGATGAAAAAGATGAATTAAAAGAAAGATTTAAAGAAAACTATAATCTAATAGACAAAGAAGGAGACCCAATAAAAACAATATTAAGTGAAGTAGAAAATAATGATGTTGTTTTGATGGGAACACTAAAGTTTGCTGTTATGGTAGAAAAAATAACAGGAAAATTTGGAGTTAGACTTATAGAAAAAATTAAAAAACCTATATTTATAGGATAGAATATAAAGGAGTTGTGTCAAAAATTATTTTTTGAAAACAGCTCCTTTTATTTAGAAAAAATTATTTTTTGTAAATTATAATAGGGTTGGTTTGTAGAAATTAACGATTATTAGATGTTTTTAAAAAATAAAAGGAAAAATTCATTCAGCCTTTTTCTAATTAAAAGAAATATTTTAAAAAGATTAGTTGAAATCAGTTATTTTATTATGATAGAATCTAATAAAAATCAAGAAAAGAGGAAATATGAAAATATTGATTTGTTCAGATAGCCATAAGAGATTAGATATATTTCAAAAGATTATAAAAAAAGAAATGCCAGAAGTTATTCTTTTTGCTGGGGATCACAGCTCAGATGCCATTGATTTATCTTATGTATATAATAAGATAAAATTTTATGTAGTAAGAGGAAATACAGATTATTCAGATGTGGAAACTTTGGACAAAATAGTGCTAGAAGTAGGTAAGAATAAAGTTCTACTAGTACACGGACATCTTTTTGGAGTAAAGTCTTACATGTCAGATTTAGTGAAAGAAGCTGAAAGAGAAGGAGTAAATATCTGCATTTTTGGTCACACACATATTCCATATTATAAGGTAAAAAATTTCATAAAATATGTAAATCCAGGAGCAGTGCAAGACGGAAATTATGCTATTTGGGAAGATAAAAAAATAGAATTAAAAAAAATACAGGGATAAAGCCTGATATTACTATAATAATAAAGATATAAATAAAAGCCTCCTATCAAAATTAACTTAAAATGAGGAGGCTTTTTTTATATTTTAAATTATTAATTTTTATCAATATTGAATCTAAATCCTAAAGAAAAAACATTGTTAGAAATATCTGAATCATCAATTTGTGCATCATAGTTAGCAGACCAAGACCATTTTTCATTGACTTCAGTTAGAAAACCAATTCCAGCCCATGTAGTATCATCAGGAAGGCCAATACCTTCTACTTCAAATTTTTCATCACTCATTCCTACATATGATGCTTCAAAATCTAAATCTTCATCATTAAGTGCTTTTTGCCATGTTACATAACCTTGTAAAGTAGTTTTTCCAGCAGCCCAATTAAAACTTGTTTCAGCTCTAATTCCTATTAAGGCAGATGTTTGATCATAATTTTCACTATCAGCTTTTAATCCAAATAAGCTGTCATCCTCTGAAAAACTTCCTCTTTTAATTCCATCATAAGCTAAACCAGTAAATGGAGTGATACTTATATTTTTAGTTGCTTTAATTTTATATCCAACTTCTCCATAACCTGAAAGTACAAGATCATCGTGGTTAATTGAAGAGTAATCAACTTGATTTCCAATTATAATTTCTCTGTCAACGTCACTTGATACAAATCCAGTACCTAATCTACCAATAACATATAAACTGTCATCTTTTTTTCCATATCTTCCATAAAGAGAAATTCCTGCATTTTGACTTTTTGATTTTCCACCATATCGGTCAAAGTCAGCTTCACTATCAGAGTATGATAATGCAACACCAAGAATTAAGTTATCATTTACGCTTTTATCTATCCCAATTTGTCCTCCAAATGCTGAAGTATCTGCACTTGCATAGCCAGATTCAGAAAGTTTTCCTGTAGAAGCAATTCCACTAAACCATATTCCTGCTACACTACCTGTATTTTCTAAACTTCCAAGCATAACTAATCTATTAGATAAGTCTTTATTTACAGCTTGTGACTGTTGGAAAGTCAATGCTTGTGCTGATGCATATATTTGTCCAGAAAAACTGTCTAAAACAGATGTTAAGCTGCTAGAAGTAGTTTGTTGTAGTATGGCAGCCTGAGTTCTAAACTTTTCACTTCCTTTAGAATTATCCAAGGCTTTAAATACTTGTTCAATATTTTGTGCTGAATTATTTCTAGTAGCATCTTTAATTGAAGAATTTGATACATACTCTGCGATATCTTTTCTTGCTAAGCTTAACCCAACTGTACTAGAAGTATAACTAACTTTTGTTTGAAGAAAAGCTGGAGTATTAACTACATTAAGTTTATTTTCAATACCTTTATCTGCTGTTAAAATATTATTTTCAATACCAGTTTTATCTATATAAACAGGTTTATTATTAGAATCAACTGGAATTATTACTATTAAGTTAGAATCATTTAATATTGCTTTTCCTTTTATTTTAAGTGTGGCATTAGGTTCGCTTTCTATTATTGAGCTGGAAGTAGCAGAATAATCGCCTTGTATAGTAAGTCCAGCACCTTCATTTACTAAAGTTCCACCCTCATTTACTACATTGCTTGCTATATAACCACCATCACCAGAGAGAACTCCTTGTGATTGGATAGCTACACCAGAAACAGAAGATCCATTTATTTTAAGCTGCCCGTTTTTAATAATATTATTTCCTGTGTAAGAGTTCACACCAGTTAGAAGTAAAGTTCCGCTACCATCTTTAATTAAACCTGCATCACCACCTATATTATTATCAAAAGATGATGTAACATTATCAAAACTCACATTTACATAATCACCCAAAGCAAGTCTTTTATCAAATAATGCAGGACCTTTAACGGCTTTACTCACATTAACTAATCCCCATCCATAGACTTTATCTACACCTTTATCGCCTTTATCAGTAGCAGTAGATAAAATAGTCTGTCTTACTAAATCTGAATTCATCCATGGATATTTTTGTTTTACTAATGCTGCGGTACCTGTGATAACAGGAGTAGCAAATGAAGTTCCACTTCCAGATGATCTTTGGACATGAAAATCATAGTCACCAACAGCAGCAATACACCAATTTTCTGCAACTCCGCATTTATTTGCATAACTACTGAATAGTCCTGTTTCAGAATCAACAGCAGTAACAGCAATCCAGCCTTTTTCTAATTCTGGATATAAATAAGGCAGTCCAGAGTTTACTGAAGGGTCATCATTGCCATCATTACCAGTTGCCCAAATAAATAGAGAATCTGTTGTAGCTCTCTGGCTGTAAAAATTATTTACTGGGTCAGTAAGAGGCATATCGGCTTTAGTGTATTCTAAAACTGATTTTCCTGCTACCCCAAAAGATTGATTAAAAATTCTTGCACCTTTATTATAAACACTTTCATACATTTCACGTGTAGCATTTAAACAACGATTTGTACCATCTGAGCATATACTTCCAGCTGCAGAACCAACAATTTTAACATTTGGAGCAACACCCATTGTTTTTCCGCCAATTATTTCAGAAACAAGGCTTCCGTGAATGTTGTTATTTCCAGAAAAACTTTTATCTTCGCTTAATCGAGAAACACCATTTTTATCACGAAATTCTATATTATTAACTTCAAAATCAGTATCAATAATACCAATAGTCACGTTTGTTCCATCAAGTCCATTTTGTTTTGCTTCCTGCACAGTATGAGGATCACTTGGAACAAATGGAGTATCTTTATCAACGTTAATAGGAGCAACAGGAGTAGGAGTAGGAGCTGCATCACTGCTACTGCTTCCTCCGCTAGAGCCACAGCTAATAACAAATAATGATAAGACTATGGTAATTAGAAATAATTTTTTCATGTCTCCCACCTCAATTCAATAGAATGTTTAAATAAAATAATATTATATTTTTATTCTTTATTGAATGCTAGAGAAGTATAGAGCTAAAAGGTCATATACAATAATAATGAAAGACGAACAATTTCTAAAATATGTTTTGTATGTACAAGAAATTTTGCGAAAAAAAATCTAATTTAATTTTTGAATTGAAATAAATAAACTAGATAATGCTTTATATGTAAAATTGATAACAATAAATTTATTACTATCAATATTAAATTTTTTTTAGATTCCTTTCTTGTTTCATTATACAATTAAAAAAGTAGTATATCAAGCATTTTTTTAAATAAATTTTTCAATGGGTTAATGTACTTAAACTCAATAAAAACAGTGTTAAATTTAAAAATTATTTTTATCAAATCTAATTCAAAGTTCAAGAAAAGAACAAACTAAGGTGTAGAAACTAAAATTAAGTATAAATATAAACATTAGGAGGAACAAAATGAAAAAAGGAATAATAGTAGCTGTTTTAATTTCACTATTCTCAATAGCTGCATTGGCTGAAAATGAAGAAGCATACTTTCATGGAGCAAAGGGTGTAGAGACAACAAGAAAAGAGCTTACCAAAGAGATGAATTTAAGCCAAGATCAAAAGGAGAAAATAAAGACGTTAACAGAAGAAACGAAAACAAAGATAAAGGACTTAAGCGATCAAAATCCATCAAGAGAAGATTTTATAAGTGGAATGAAAGATATAAAAGATGAACAAAAAGATAAGTTAAATGAAATTTTAAATTCAAAACAGCAAAAAATATTGGAAACAAGAATATCTGGAATGGAAAAAAGAAAAGCTGATTTTGAAAAAAAATTAAATTTAACAGATGAGCAAAAGGATCAAATAAGTTCAATTAGAGATAATTACTATAAGAAAATGCAAGATTTAAAAAGTCAGGAATTAACTGAAAAACAACAAAATGACGAGATGAAGAAGCTCTTTAAAGAAGAGAAAAAAGAGAAAGACGCAGTGTTAACAGATAAGCAGAAAACTTTTTTAAAAAGTAGTATGAATAGAATGAGATAAAAGATATAATCATTTTCAAGTTTGTAAGAAAACAAGAAGATGATTTTTTTATTTGTAAGGATTAAAGATTGTCCATAATTAAAGAATAATATATGTCAAAATAAATTATATAAAGTTATCACTCTATAAAAAGTTTAGAAATTTAGAAGAAGTAAAAATAAGGATATTTGAATATATAGAATCATGGTATAATTCAAGAAAAATTGGTCATTATTCGATAAGGTATGAATAAAAGGGATAATTACAGTAGTATTAGTATTAATTTTCATACATTGATATTCCTTGAGAATAAATAAAAATGTATAAAAAGGATTAATAATGACAACAGAAATTATAGGAGGAATAAAATTATGGAAAATATGACATTTGAAGAACTGTTGGAAATAAACTGCTTTTCTCAAAGTACAGCAGAAAGAATAAAGGCTGCTGTTCTTTTGGAACATCGTTATTGCTGTGAAATTCGTTGTGCAGATATGGATAAAAGTGTGCTTTTTGCGCATCATGCACGTGGTTGTACAATTGTGTCAGCAAAAATTTGTAAAAATGTTGTTATTTATCAGAATGTTACTATTGGCTCGAATATGAGATATAATAAAATTCAAAAAGAATGGGAGAATGTAGGAAGTCCAATTTTAGCTGAGAATGTCATTGTCTTAGATGGAGCCAAAATTCTTGGACCTATTATAATTGGTGAGAATACTGTGATAGGAGCAGGTGCAATAATTACAAAGAATATTCCTGCGAATAGCATAGCATATGGAGTTAATAGGTATAAGCCAAAAAATCCAGATTATGATCTTGTATTTAATCCGAATATGATTTCTGGTGAAGAAATTATGAAAGTTGATGAGAAACGTGTAGCTGAATTTGGTAAGGTACGATAATTTAAGGTTTAATGGGAATGGGGAGTTGTATTTGTTTCTATACTTTTGTATGACTTAAGTTGAAAAATCTTAGTTAAAGAGAAGAGTAAAAAAACTTTATTTTTATTTGAAAAAGGTGATATCTATATAAAACATAACCTATTAACATTTTTTTTGATTTATGATAAAATAATTTGTTGAGAAATAATCATAAAAAGTTTAGTAATTTAGAAAAAGTAAAACAGAGATATCAATTTATATTGTAATTCAAGAAAAATTGGATTATTAAAATCTAATGTAGTATAAACAAAAATTAATTATGGGAGATGAAGATGAAGAAAATAATTTTATTATTAACTTTAATTTTGTGTATAGCAGTGGGATCGAAAGAGCTATCAAAACTAGAAAAAAAGGAAGCATTAAAGCAATTTATAGTTTTTCAAGAGGCAATAAAAAATAGAGATGATAAAGTTTTGGCTTCAATGGTTGATTTCTCAGGAAAGTCAATAGAAGAAGAGGTATCGATAGTATTTTTTTTAGAATTAAATGGGGAAAAATTAGACGGAATTGAATATGGAATGCCTTTGACAAAAAAAATAATTAGTTCAAATATTGAAAGAATATGTAAAAATCTTGAAGTACTAATACTAATAAAGGTAGAGCCTGATACTTTAAAAATAATTGATTATTACAAAGATGGAGCAACTGATGAAGAGAAAAAAAGAAAATATATTTTTGATGAGAATGAACAAAGGTATTACTATAAAGATAAAAATAACAACAAAAAATATCTTTCAGAAGCTCGAATCTGGGATGATGAAATATCGTTAAATTTTATGGAGGAAAACTTAATTGGTTATTCTACTATGACTCCAAATAAATTAACACCTAGAATACCAGATGGAGAAGGCGGAATAGTATATAAATTTGTTTTCGAAAATGGAAAGTTAAAATTACGTGCATTATATTTTGAAGATTAAAAAAGTTATGATGGAAGAATTAAATGGTGAAAATGATATGAGTAGTTTATAAAGAACTACTTATTTTAATTTATTAGACTTTTTGAAGAATGTAAGGAGTATGGCTTTAAATAGTTTATTTTTCTCTGTTATACTTACTAACACAAAAATATACATAACAGGAAATAAATTTTAACCAAACTCTAAAAAATTGCCCCAAAAACTTTGGGGCATTTCCATAAAACCAATATCTTAATCTAAATTAATCCATACGTCCTTCACTTCTGTATAATTATGTAATGCATAACTTCCCATTTCACGTCCAAATCCTGATTCTTTATATCCACCAAATGGAGCTGCTGCATCAAAGACATTATAACAATTTACCCAAACTGTTCCTGCTTTTAACCTTCCTGCAATAACATGAGCATCTTTTAAATTATTTGTCCATATACCTGATGCTAAACCATAGATTGAATCATTTGCTTTTGAAACTAAGTCATCTATATCATCAAACTTAATAACAGAAACTACAGGTCCAAATATTTCTTCCTGAGCAATTGTCATTTTATTATCAACATTAGCAAAAACAGTAGGCTCTACAAAGTATCCCTTATCAAATGGAGATTTTCCTCCTGAAATAAGTTCTGCTCCCTCTTCTTTACCCTTTGCTACATATTTTAAAACATCTTGTTGCTGTTTTTGTGATACAAGAGGTCCCATAACAGTATTTTTCAGTAATCCATTTCCTTGTTTTATTTTTTTAGTATACTCTCTTAATTCTGAAACAAACTTATCATACATGCTTTTATGAACAAAGGCTCTACTTCCAGCACAGCAAACTTGCCCTTGATTAAACATAATACCATGTGAGATCCCAGCAACAGCTCTTTTTATATCTGCATCAGGTAATACGATATTAGGTGATTTACCACCAAGTTCTAGAGTAACACGTTTTAAAGTTTTGCTAGCTTTTTGCATAATTTCTTTTCCTATAATTGTTGATCCAGTAAATGCTATTTTATCAACAAGTACATGTTCAACTAAAGCATCACCTGTTTCTCCACCAGGACCGGGAACAATATTTATAACTCCCTCTGGAAAATCTACTTCTTGGATGAGTTTAGCTAAATATAGAGCACTTAAAGGTGTATATGAAGCTGGTTTTAACACAACTGTACAACCTACAGCAAGTGATGCCCCTAATTTCCATGCAGCCATTAGTAAAGGGAAATTCCAAGGAATTATTTGCCCCACTACTCCAATTGGTTCATGTAGTGTATAATTTAAAAAATTACCATTTACAGGAATTGTTTGTCCAGTAATCTTAGTTGCCCAGCCTGCAAAATATCTAAAATGTTCAATAGCAAGAGCGACATCTGCGTTTAATGTTTCACTTACAGGCTTTCCATTATCTAAAGTTTCTAATTGAGCAAGAGCTAACTTATGCTCTTCCATTTTATCAGCTAATTTATAAATATATCTGCTACGCTCAGAAGCGGTCATTAAACGCCATGCTCCGCTATCAAAAGCTTTTCTTGCTGCTTTTACTGCAAGATCTATATCATCTTTATTTCCTTTAGAAACTTCTGCTAAAACACTTTCATCGGCAGGATTGTAACTTTTAAATGTTTCACCAGAAACTGAGGGTACAAATTTTCCATTAATAAATAATCCTTTTGTGTCTTTTAAAAATTCAGTTACTCTATGATCTAATTCCATATGTTACCTCCTAAAAATTAATTATTCGTATTATAATTATACCTTAACATGAGGTAAAGTCAAATTATTTATGAATAAAAATAATTTACTGTAAAGTTATTTTAGTATCATAATTATATTTTATAACTATGTTTTAGAATTATTTTTTTATTTATTAGTTATGGAATTAATAAATTATAATTTATTGGATAATATTATATAGATGAAATGTTTTTTATAAAAAATAGTTTAAATAAATTAAAATTCTTAAATAGTAAAAGGAATTATTAGATATTTATCTTATAAAAAATAGAATTATGTCCATGATATTACATTATAATGATTTTAAACAAACCTAAATAAGCGAGAAGCTAAAAAAATTGATTTAAAGCATAATAATATTAATATGTAAGAATACAATTTTTTTAATAGTTAATAGTTAAGAAATTTTATATTCTCATATCTTTATAATAGAAAAATACTAATAAATCTAAGGCCAATAAAAGAATAGAGAATTATAATTGAATGGAAATAGAAATAGAAATAGGAGTGATAATATGAAAAAAGAGAGTAATCTTATTTTTTTAATAGTTATATTTCTATTTATTGGTTTATTTACAAAAATTGTTAAAAATGAAGAACTAAAAGGAAAAAATTATATTACGCCACAGGAAATAGAGGAGCTGAAAAGTAAAGAATCTGATAGATAATAAAGTGACGAAATTTCATTTTTAGATTTTTATAAATTTTGAAGAAAATGGGAATACTGAAGAAAAAAAAAAGTAAGAATAATAAATAAAACTAAACTGTGATATGATAGTTATATTAAAAAAATCAATTACAGTTTTTTTGTTTTATTAAAAATTTCAAAATAATTATTTTTATAAGTATAATATGATATTTTAAATTAAAATATTGAAATAAGAAAAGATCACAGGTATAATTGATTGAAAATAAAAATTATGTTTAAGAAAGATAAGATAACAAAATTAATTGGTTAGTAAAATTTTCATGAACATGAAAAGGAGTATTACATGAGTTTTAGTTTAACAAATAAAATATCAAATTTGGTTTTTACTGCTACAGTGGGTGCAGCTTGTTTTACATTGGTAAATGCTGAGCTTGTAACAAAAGTAGATAGTAATGGTTTTAAATATGAGTATACGAAAAATAATGAGCAGTTAGGAAGATTATATACTTTATCTAATGGAATGAAAGTATATCTGGTATCTAATAAATTAAAACCAGAAATAGAAACCAGAATAGTTATAAATGCAGGATCGAAAAATGATCCTAATGATAATACAGGATTGGCACATTATTTAGAACACATGATGTTTAAAGGGAATGATAAGATAGGAACCGTGAATTGGCAAGCTGAAAAGCCATTTATAGATAAGATATCAAATTTATATGAAGAACATAGAAATGCAAAAACAAAGAAAGAAAAAGATAAAATTTATAAAGAGATAGATAAACTTTCTTCAGAAGCAGTTAAATATGCAGCACCAAACGAGTTAGACATCATTGTTCAAAGTATGGGAGGAGAAAATTATAATGCTTATACAAGTGATGATGCCACAGTTTATATGCTGACAATTCCTTCAAATGAAAAAGATAAGTGGATAAAGCTAGAAAGAACAAGGTTTGAAAATCTAGTTTTAAGATTATTTCATACAGAATTAGAAACAGTATATGAAGAATTTAATGGAAGTCAAGATGACGATACTTTTTGGGTAATGACTGATATTGATAAAAAATTATATGAAGGACATCCATATGGGGAAAAAACAACAATAGGAACACCAGAAGATCTTAAAAATCCATCAATGAAAGCAATAATGAATTTTTATGAAACATATTATACTGCAAATAACATGGCAATAGTTATGGCTGGAGACTTGGATTATGAAAATACTATAAAAACAATCTCTGACTATTGGAGTGATTTTAGAGAAAATAAAAATATAGTTACAAGAGATTTTATGGCAAAAGATCTAAGTAAAGTAACCACTGATACTATTTTTGGCAAGCAGACAGAATCTGTAACTATAGCATATAAATTTTTAGGTGATAAAGATTTGGATGAATCAATAAAATTAGATTTATTAGCAGAAATACTATCTAATGAAAAGGCTGGTTTATTTGATCTAAATATATCATTGAAACAAAAAGTTTTAGATGCATCAGTAGATATAGTAGGTAGACGAGATTACACAACTCTTATATTAACAGGTATACCCAAAGAAAACCAAACTCTAGAAGAGGTTAAGGATATACTTTTAATGGAAGTAGAAAACTTGAAAACTGCTAACTTTAGTGATGAATTAGTGGAATCTATAAAAAATAACATAAAATTAGATAAAGAATTGGATAAAGAAAATAATTCATACTTAGCTGAAAGGCTTATAGGTTTATTTTATAATAATGGTAGTTTAGATGATATTATAAAATCAGAGATAGAATTCACGAAATTAACTAAAAATGACATAGTAAAATTTGCTAATGAAAAAATGAAAGATAATTATGTTGTTATTTTTAAAAAGAATGGAGAAAATAAGTTAAAATCAACAGTAACTAAGCCTAAAATAACTCCATTAACCTTAAATCCTACTAATAGATCAGATTTTGCAGAAGAAATAATGAATGAAGAAGTTTTAGCAATTAACCCTAAATTTTTAGACTATAAAAAAGATATGGAAAATTTTAAATTAAAAAATAAAAATGATGTTTACTATATAAAAAATAATAGATCGAATTTTTTTAAATTAATGTATATTATAAATGTAGGTATGGATGATGATAATGAGTTAAACACAGCATCTGAATATTTAAAGTATCTTGGTACAAATAAGTATACTCCAGAAGAATTTGGAGAAAACTTATATAAGTATGCTGTAAATATAGATGTAAATGTAATGGAAGATCAAACAATTATCACATTAAGTGGTTTAGGAGATTCTTTTGACAAAGGTTTAGAAATGTTTCAGAATTTGATGCTGAACTCAAAGCCTGATCAAGAAATATATATGAGTTATCTTGATGATACAATAAAAGAAAGAGAGGACTCAAAAAGTGACAAAAGAACAAGAATAGAAGCTATGGAAAGTTATGCTGTTTTTGGAAGTAAGAATCCTTTTAATGATATTATTTCAATAGATCATTTAAAAGAAATAAAGCCAGAAACTCTTACTAAAAAAATATCAGAACTTTTTAGTTATAAGCATGAAATCTTTTATTATGGTCCTCAAAATGAGAAAACATTAAAAACAGCATTAGAGAATCAATTGGAGTCAGAAAATAAAAAAGTTCCTTCAAAAATAGAAAAATATAGTGAAAAAGAAATGGAAAACAAGGTTTTTTACACGAATTATGATGCTGTACAAAATGATATTTTAATTCTTACAAAAAATGGAAAATTTACTCTGGAAAATCTACCATATTCGCTAATTTTTAATACATTGTATTCTGGTGGAATGGCCTCACTGCCTTATCAAAAATTAAGAGAGGAAAAGGGTCTGGTTTATAGTGTAGATTCTTTTATTCAAGTACCTGGTGACAAGAATAAATCTTATTATTTAGTATCATACATAGGAACACAGGCAGATAAAACAAAAGAAGCTTTAGATACATTTGTGGATTTATTAAATAATTTTGTAGTAACAGAAGATCAGTTTAATCAAGCTAAATCTCAGTCACTAAAAAATATAGAAAATGAGCGTATTATAGAGGATGATATATACCAAAGTTTCTTATCTAACAAGAAATTAGGGTTAAATGAAGACCCTAGAAAGTATATGTATGAAAAAATAAAGTCTATTACGTATAAAGATTTTCAAAACTACTTTGAAAAAAATATAATGAATCAAAAATATGATATAGTTATCATAGGGGAAAAAGAAAATATAGAAAAAACTGACTTAAATAAATATGGTGATTTGAAAGAATTGAACTTAGAAGAGATTTTTGGATATTAATTTTACTTTTTACATGAAAACTGAGTAAATATAATATTGTAATGAAAAAAGATATAATAAAAATAAAAAAGTTCAATGTACACAAATAGTCAGAGCTAGCTGCTAAAGAGGAAGATAATGATACTTTAGTAGCTTTTTTTTGTTGATATTTTATGTTATAATGATTCTAAACGTTATATTTTTCAGGAGGAAGAATGAAAGAAAAATTAGAGAATTTAAAAGAACAAGTAGCAGAGAAATTAGATAAAATAAATAATCTAGAGAATTTAGATGAATTAAGAGTAGCTGTATTGGGTAAAAAAGGAGAACTTACCAATATAATGAAAGAGATGGGAAATATTGCTGCAGAAAAAAGAGCAGAATTTGGAAAAACAGTTAATGAAATAAAAGAAAAAATAACTGGAAATTTTGAAGTAAAATTAGCAATTTTAAAAGAAAAAATAAAAGAAGAAAAATTAAAAAATGAAGTTTTAGATATAACACTTCCTGGAAGAAAGCAGGAAATAGGAACAATTCATCCTATAACTCAAACTCTAGGACTAGTAAAGGGAATTTTTGCTGAAATGGGCTTTGATATGATGGATGGACCAGAAATAGAAAAATCATATTATAATTTTGATGCATTAAATTTTCCAAAGGATCACCCGTCACGTGATTTACAAGATACATTTTATATAGATGATGATTTATTGTTAAGAACTCATACATCACCAATGCAGATAAGATATATGTTAGAGAGAAAACCACCTTTTAGAATGATTTCTTTAGGGAAAGTATATAGATCAGATTATGATATTACTCATACACCTATGTTTCATCAAATAGAAGGATTAATGATAGGGGAAAATGTTTCATTTTCAAACTTTAAAGCGCTATTGACTAGTGTAGTTAGAAGAATTTTTGGAGAAGAGAGAGCAGTTAGATTTAGACCACACTTCTTCCCATTTACTGAACCATCAGCTGAAATGGATGTAGAATGTGGAGTTTGTCATGGAAAAGGATGTAGGTCTTGTAAAAATACAGGATGGCTTGAAATATTAGGAAGTGGAATGGTTGATCCTAATGTACTAAAAGAAGTAGGATTAGATCCCACAAAGTATCAAGGTTTTGCATTTGGAATGGGAATAGAAAGAGTAGCAATGCTAAAATTTGGTATAGATGACATAAGAGCATATTATGAAAATGATGTGAGATTCTTAGAGCAATTTAAATAAAAAAACATTATAATTAGATAAATTAATATAGAAATAAAATCATTTTTATACAAGATTCGTGATAAAAGTGACCTTAGAAGGAGGAAAAATGCTTATTTCATTAAATTGGTTAAAGCAATATATAGATATAGAAGGAATCTCATTAGAAGAGTTAGATAACACGCTTACTATGATAGGGCAAGAAGTAGAAAAAGTAGATATAAAAGGTGAAAACTTAGCAAATATCATTACAGCTCAAATAGTAGAAAAAGGAATACACCCAGATTCAGATCACCTTACAGTATGTAAAGTAAATAATGGAAAAGAAATATTACAGATAATATGTGGAGCATCAAATCACAAAAGTGGTGATAAGGTAGTTTTAGCTCAAATTGGTGCAGTTTTAGGGGAAGATTTTAAAATAAAGAAGAGTAAAATTCGTGGTTTAGAATCATTTGGAATGCTTTGTTCTGAAAAAGAACTGGGTATAGGAGAAAGTCATGAAGGAATAATGATACTGCCAGAAGGCACAGAAATAGGAATTGAAATAAAAGATTATCTTAATATAAATGATACAATTATAGAACTTGAAATTACTCCAAATAGACCGGATTGTCTGTCACACATTGGTATAGCAAGAGAGCTGGCGGTTTATTATAATAAAAAATTAAAGCTTCCAGAAGTAAAAGTACATGAAAAGCTTTTAGAGAAGGCAGGAAGTGCTATTCATTTGGAAATAGAAGATAAAAGCATTTCTAGAAGATATACATCAAGAGTAGTTAAAAATGTAGAAGTAAAAGAAAGTCCAGAGTGGATAAAGGAAAGACTAAGCTCAGTAGGAATTAGAAGTATAAATAATATAGTTGATGTTACTAATTTTGTATTAATGGAAATGGGACATCCTATTCATGCCTTTGATTTGGATAAAATAGAAGGAAGTAAAATAATTGTCAGAAAAGCTAGAGAAAATGAAAAACTTATTACTTTAGATGAAAAAGAAAGAGAATTAACAGAAGATGATATAGTGATATCAGATGAAAAAAAAGCTATAGCTCTTGGTGGAGTTATGGGCGGACGAAATTCTGAAATTGATGAAAATACAAAAAATATTTTAATAGAGGTAGCTCACTTTAATCCTAAAAATATTAGAAAAACTTCTAAAAGACTTATTTTATTTAGTGATGCTTCTTATAGGTTTGAGCGAGGAATAGACCTAGAAGATGCTGTAAAAGTAGTAGATAGAGTAGCGTCTCTTATACAGGAAACTGCTGGAGGAGAAATATTACACGGAATAGTGGATATGTATCCTGTTAAGTATGAAGAAAAAGTAATAGAGTTTAACTTAAAAAGATTTACAAGATTTGTAGGAAAAGAAATAGAAAAAAGTAGAATCATAGAAATTTTTGAAAATTTAGAAATTTCTGTTGATGATGAAGGAGAAATTTTGTTGCTTACTCCTCCTAGTTTTAGAGGAGACTTAGAAAGAGAACAAGATTTTTATGAGGAAATTATTAGAATATATGGTTTTGATAATATAGAAGATATATTACCAACTCTAGATATTAATGAGAATCAGATAGATACATTAAGAGAAATGGAATTAATTAGAAATATTGCAGTTGCTGCAAGTACAGGTCTTAGAGAAGTACTGAATTATAGCTTTATTCCAAGAGATGGACTAGATAAAATAAAGTATAATAAAGTTTCTAGAAGTAGCATTATAGAGGTAAAAAATCCTATAACAGAAGATTTTGTTTTAATGAGGCCAACACTTATATATGGTCTTCTAAAGAATGCAAAAGATAATTTAAATAGAAATATTAATAATATAAAGTTTTTTGAAGTTGGGAAAACATTTGAAAAAGGTGAAGACTTAGCTAACGAGGAACTAAAATTTGGAATAATCTTAGGTGGAGAATCTGAAAAGTATATTTGGGATGTTAAACCAAAAGCTTATGATTTCTATGATTTAAAAGGAATTATAGAAGAAATATTCTTTAAAATGAGATTTAATAAATATACATTATTAAGATCAACATTAGAGCATTTTCATCCTGGAAGATCAGCAGATATTTATGTAGGAAGAGAGTATATTGGAAGTTTTGGGGAACTTCATCCAGATGTACTGGAAAACTTTGATTTAAAAAACAAGAAAATGTTAGTTGGAGAATTTAAATTAGATTCAATGATTAAATATTCTGAGAAATCAATGCTGTATAAAGGAATAAATAAATTTCCAGCAGTTCCTAGAGATTTAGCCTTAGTAATGAGTGAAGATATCCTTGTAGGAGAAGTTCTTAAGACTATATCTAAATTATCACCTGTGATAGAAAAAGTAGAGTTATTTGATGTATATCAAGGAAATGGTGTAGAACAAGGGAAAAAAAGTATAGCAATAAGTATTGTTTTAAGAGGAAAAGACAAAACTTTAGATGAAAAAGAGATAAGCGAAGTTATATCTCAGATTTTAGATAAGGTGAAAAAAGAATATGGAGCAGAAATAAGACAATAGAATAAATAAAAAATATTTCATGTGAAACATACCATGAAATATTTTTTTTATAAATGGTTCTCTGTCAAGTAGTGGGGTCAAAAAAGGCTGAAACCCTTATGCAATCTTCAATTGTATTAGTTTTTTCAGTATTTCAAAACTTTTGATCCCATATGAGACCCTTTTTATTACCTTTATTTTATTATTGTATCCTTCTACAAATCCATTATCTCTCTTGTATTTAAATGAATTTATTATCTCTTTTTCCCAATTTTTATATGTTCTTGATAGATATATACATTCTTTTATTTCTGAATCTTCTAATTCTACTATTAAATTTCTTAATTTTCCTT
>JAGOZX010000128.1 GCA_018058425.1 Sebaldella sp. | reverse complement strand
AGCACTTTTTAAAATGCCTTTTTTTCTTAATCCAAAGCAATTCCGACTTTTAGTATTTTTTACTTTATAATATATAATTTTTCATAATTCAAATATAGCATCAATATCTAAAAAATCCTTTAATTTTGAAATATACTCTATATTATAAATATTCCGGATATATAAAATAACTATACCGAATAAAGGGGTTGTATCAAAAAAAGATATAGTCCCTTTCTAAATAAATCATTTTATATTTTTATTACATATGTCTAAAAAATATGAACCAAGACTTTATATCTATAAAAAACCTAGCTTTTTATGGCGTAAAATAAGGTATAGATTTATTTACTTTTTAAATTTAAGTCTTGATTTTGGCTAACATTATACTAAAATTATTTCTATATCAATCTTTTGTGTAGACATCCACGCTTGACTTCAATGTTTCTTTTAAAATTTTTATTTTATTTTCCTCACTTTCAGATAAATACATCTCGTATTCCCTTGATTCTAAAACTGTTATTCTATTTTTTGACTTCTTTAAATAACTAATATAATTTTCTATTTCTGTTTTTTTGTCGTCATATTCATCTGGCATATCAACATAAAAACTTACGCCTCCTAGCATTTCTATTACTTCATTCCAACCTTTTCTTTCTATTGTGATGTCTTCTTTGAATTTTTCTACATTAAACTGTTCTTCTATATAAATCTTTTCATCTAATAAAAATTTGTAGTCGTTATCAAAAATATTCACGGTTTTAACTTTCCCTAATTCATCACTAACTATTTTTCCGATTAAAGCTACATCCCCTATATTTGATATTTGATCTGAGCTAATTATTCCACTTATGGGAACTTTTTCCTTAATAGTTTCTTTTCCTAAATGCAATATATAGTAATTCTCACTTGAACATATCGAAAATATATTAACAAGCATTATAATAACTAATTTTAACTTCTTATTCAACATTTTTTCCCACCCACTCCTCAGGATAAGTAGCATAAAATAATACATCTAAATAATAACTTGTTTTTGGTAGTACATCAAATTTTTGATATAAATTTTTATAATTTTCTAAATTATTATCCAAAATGAATTTTTCATGGCTTTCTGTATCTTTGGTAAATAAATAATTAAAAAATCTATGAACACCTAATTCATGTGCTTCTTTTCCAGAAATTGCTTCTAAATTAGTAAAATATAATTGTCCTTTTTCTTTATAAGCCATATTTAATAATGATATATCATGTTCGATTGAATACCCACCATACATAAATGAAGGCATTTCTATTTCTTTCCCATTTGGAAGTGTATATTTTTCACCTTCTTTGTGAATAAGCTGTTGTTCTGTTTTGTAACTTTCTCCATACTGTTTTTTATATTCTTCATTCACTAATAAATAATATTTTGTATAAATTTCATCCATTTTTTCTTCATTTCCATTTTCAACTGCCTTTTTAAATTCTGAACTCAATTTTTTGAATTCTTGAGAATTTTCTACCTTTACATATACATTTTTTTTGACATCTTCCGCTACCATTTTCATACTTTTATCTTTATTATTCAAAGCGTCAAACAATACAATCAAATTCATTTTATCACTATCCGTATAATTCGTATCTTCACCATATTTATTTTTTATTGCAAGGATGGTCTCCACAATTTCATTTTCTGTTAAAGTAGAATGATCTAATCCTTTACTTTTAAACTGATTTTTCAATGCTTCTAATTTACCAGCTAACTCAGAAGTTAGACCATAATCTAGTCCTGCTAGAATATCCGCCACTAAGTACTTATTTAAATCATCCTCATTTATTTTTTCATAATCTTTATTTTTTAGTAATTCTAAAACTTCAATATATGTTTCTTTTAACTCTTCTCCTGCCCACCCTAAATTATTAATCAATTCTTTTCTTCCATCTGTTGTTGCTAATACTAAAATATCTTTTTCAACAAATGTATTATAATGTCCACTATCTTTATCTTTTGTAGTTTCCTGTACATTATTTATATCCCTATTTATCTCATCTCCTGATGATGTTCCTATTTCTACATTCCCTACTACAGTATTATTTGTTATTCCTTCTTTTTCTTTGTCCTGATATTCTACTCCAACTCCCCCTGTACTTATTGTTCCTCCTGTAATATTGTAATCATCATTATCCTTTATATCTTTTCCGATATACTCATCTATCTTTATTTTGCTGTTAGTATTTTCTTCTGTTCCTATTACCGCTCCTTCATTTGTCACTTTTCCTATTGATAAATCTGAACCTTCTCCTATTATAAATCCACTTGGAGTATCTACATAGTTCCTGTCTCCTGTTGTTTGATTTCCTCCTATAGTCCAAGAACTTATTCCGTCATGCCCTATTCCTTTTCCTCCGTTTGCTGTTCCTATTATCTGTGTATTTGTTCCTGCTGAATAATTTGAACTTGATCCGTCTGTCTTGCTTGTATTTTGTTTACTCTTTATATCTAATTCTGCTATATTTCCTGTTACTTTTCCACCATACTGTTCAAAACCATCTATTGTCATTTTCTCTACATTATTATAAGTTTCATTCACTCCTACAAATATTCCATTTTGATAACTTGTTCCTTCCTGTGTATAATTTGAATTTCCTCCTGATACACTTAGATTCACAGAATTCCAACCTCCTGAACCCATTCCTCCTGATACTGTTGTATTACTTGAAGATGAACTATAATAGTTATTAAGCTCTACTGCCTTCTTTTCTATCTCTTTTACATTATTGTAAATAAATGTGTCTCCATATGACTGTGTTCCTTCATATGTTATCTTTTCAGTATTATTATACGTTATACTTGAATTCTCATCAAGTCCGCTTATTACTGTCACTACTCCTTCTTCATAATAAGTATGACTTTTACTCTCACTTTGAGAAGCTGTTAAACCTACATTTGCTGATACATAAAAGCTATTATTAGCCCCTCTCTGATTTCCTGCAAGACCATTTATTGTCCCTACTGCTGAGTTTATTACTGCCACTCCACCATTTACAAGTCCTGCTGTTCCATTCCCTTTGCTAGCTGCTTCTACTCCATTATACATCTGATCTACCCTGTTTAATAATGGTGAACTTATTGAAGCACTCACTCCTACATAACTTTCTTTATGTTCTGTCTGTTCATCATAGGTATTTTTTGTAGCTCCGTAATACACTTCTTTACTATTTATTACAATAGCTCCATGCTGAAAATTTGTTGCTGATAAACTGAATTTATCCCCATCAACTATTGTTCCATGTCCCAAACTTACATTTGACATCGCCTGTGTCTTCTGATTTATATTTATTGTATCTTCTGTTCTCTGTATTCCGGCTCCTACAGATATTCCTCCTGCCCCTACATCAAAATTTGAAACTAATCCTGTTTCTTTTTCCTGATGGTAATATGAACTGTTTAATTCTCTTGAAGTTGCTGTTACATTTCCTCCTAGATATGAATCTTCTCCTGTTACAAATGTACTTCCTATTATATTTATATCTGCTCTGGTTACTGTACTTCCTCCTACAAACAGCTGACCTTCTACGTTCTGTTCTTCATATGATTTTGTATGGCTTTCTTTACTACTCAAAAAACCTTCGTCTTTACTCTTAGAATCTCTATAAACATCGTCTACTTTTGATTCTATATTTATCTTTTCTACATTCAACAATGCATTCTCTGATACTGCTATTGTTGAGCCTTCTATATTTAAATTCTTTCCTGATACATATAAATTATCTGCTGATACTATTCCGCCTATATTTTGATTACTTCTATAAACTACATAGTTATCGCTGTCGGCTCCAGAATTATCTTCACCACTTAATGTTAAAGTTCCTATTGTTACATTTTCTTTTACATCTAGTATTACTGTTCTTCCTCCTAAGATTCCTGCTTTTGAATCATAGTTATTCCCTTCTATGTATGTTGTCCCTTCTGAACTTATTTCTCCTATACTCAAAAGATTCTCATGCTGTGTATTATTTCTACCATCTGTATATTGGCTTGAAGTTACTTTGCTTGAACTGTTTATTATATCTCCATTTTGGGCTGTTAAAGCTACTGACTCTATTCCTCTTATTACTCCGCCTATATTCTCTATATTTCCTTTTGTAGCTGTTATTGATACCTGATTTCCTCTTATTTCTGATAATTGATTTGTATCTGTTACATTATATACTCTTCCTGCATTTATATATGTTACTCCGCTATTACCTATCAGTTGTCCGTTATTTCTTAATTCATCTGCTGTTATGGCTGTTAATTCCAGTCCGCCTACTCTGTCTCTTCCGTCTGTTTCTATTGTTGCAAGGGTTGCCTGACTTAAATATACTTTCGGTACTAGTATTTTTTCTCCATTTACTACTTCATATTCATACCAGATTACATCACTCTTAAGGGCTTTTACCTGATCTGGTGTTAATGCCACTCCTACTGATAACTGTAAATCTTTTTGCAGTTCTACTGAATTATCAAGCATTGCCTTCATTAGATCCTTGTCACTAAGACCATTTATAAATCTAGTTCCTAGTTTATCTGATATTGCTCTTGTTACCAATAAATACTCATAGTATGAATCTCCTAATCTTCTTGCCATATTCCAGTCACTATTTTCGTCATAACCTAGTCTTGATAGAAAATAGTCACTTCCATAAAATTCTTTTAAATTTATATATTCACTTCTTGTTTCTAGTAGATATTTTGAATTTGAATCCTTTGACGTACTAAAAAGACTACTCTGAGCCGACAAAGGATCTATTGGCAATACTCCTGTGGCTATTATTTCTCCTATTGGTGTCATATTCTTTACTATATTAACTATTCCTGTTCCGTTACTTATTCCTGTATTTACTGTTTTTCCTGATACAATTCCTCCTGATGTTGTGCTTCCTGTTATAATCTGTTTTGATGTATCTACTCCTGTGGTCAACTCAAGATTCCCTGTATTTATTATTAAATTTCTCGCTTCTATTACACTCGCCTGTCCTGTTACATAAGCCTGATCTCCGTTTTCTATTCCTCGCCAGTATTTTATATGATAAGCTCCTCCATAATTCTCTTGTTTATAGAACTCAACTCCATTTTTTAACTGAACTAAATCTCCTAATGTTATACTATTTCTTATTGTTGCTGCTGTTAATTCTGCTGTATTTCCTGCCGATATTTTTCCATCTTTATTATTTAGCTCATTAGCTATTATCGTTATATTATTTCCTGCTGATATATTTGAATACTTTGTTACTGCATTACTTTTTATTTTACTCATTAAAGGAATTAATGGATACTCTGCTGAATCTGTTCTCATATACCCACCATTTGCAGTTGTATATTGTTCAAAATAACTATGCACTACTGGATTAAGCATTGCCTCACCAAAATTATTTATTCCCAATGCTTTTAACTCTTCTGAAAATTTATTGGCAAACCAAAATTCATACAGGGCATTTTGTAATGTATCATCCATTACCATATATCCCGGGTGAGTTCCTAATAAATTCCCTACAAATCCATAATTTTCTCTCTGCCAGTTGGATAATACTTCTGATTCTGTTAATATTTGTCCATCCCATGTTTCATAATAAATTTCATAGTCATTCAGTCCGTCTACTCTTCCTATATTATCTATCTTTGTTACATTCATATTTATATCATTCGAACTTTGAATTGTTCCTGTCTGATTTAAAAGGTAATTTCCTCTTAAGTTTATCACTCCTGTTGACAGTAATTCTCCATTTAAATTTTCTAGGGTATTAAATCCTATATCAAGTAAATTTCCTCCATAGATTGCTTTTCCTGCATTATTCGTAAGCTTATCCACTGCTCTTAATACTGCCTGTTCTCCAAATGCTATTAAGTCATTATTTACTATATTGTAACCTGACATATTCCCGTTTGTCCCTGTTATTATACTGTTATTTACTATATTTCCTGTACCTTCTACTACTATAGAACCAGAAGCTAGTTCTACATTGTTAGTTATGTCATGTCCTTTTAATTCTATATACCCTTTTCCTGTTATCATAT
>JAGOZX010000127.1 GCA_018058425.1 Sebaldella sp. | reverse complement strand
ATTGAAACAAGTGATGAAGAACGTAAAATATTAGTTGAATTAGAAAAAGTTGATAAAAAATTACAAAATTTAAGAAAAGACTTAAGATATGGAAAACAACTTACATTTGAAGGAGCATTTTAACCACATATAAAAAGGGTGTCTTGAAAAAAGGCATCCTTTTATATTTATAAATTACAAATAATAAGTTCCTTTTAATTTGGATTCTATTAAAAATCAGAAAAAAACTTATCAAATAAAATATCTTGTTCTGAATTATGAACCACGTATCCTACAGCAATTTTATTTTGCGTTGCTTTTATAATTTCTTCTGCTCCATCTTTTCCAAAAGCTCCACATAGCTCAATTGCCCCAACACCATTATGTAAGCAATTAACAGCACATTAAATAGCTTCCTCTAAATTTTTTACAGTAAAAATGTAGCTAATTTGACTCTCTGTTTCAAATTCAGCTTTGTGTTTCAATATATCGTACTGATTTCCCATTAATAAAAATGCATATTTCTTTTTCATAGTTCCTCCTTTTTTATTTACTAATTTTGTACTCTAGTATTATTCCATCTTATATTAATATTATATAAGAAGATTTTAAGTCAGTCAATAAAAAAGAATCTGTTTTTAAACACAGATTCTCTATACTTCCTATATATATTATTGTTCCTTTGCCTTATTCCCTATGATTTGTACAACTTCGTCTACACTTTTAGCATTTAGAAGACTTTCTCTAAAATCATCATAAATAAGCATTTTTGCCAATTGAGATAATAGCGTAACATGTAAATCTCCACCGTTTTCAGGTGCTGCTATCATAAATACAAGATTTACAGGCTCTCCGTCTAACGAATCATAGTCTATTCCTTCTTTTGAAAAACCTATTGCAATTGATGGTTCTTTTACTTCTTTATTTTTCGTATGAGGAATTGCTAAGTTAAAACCTAATCCTGTAGAACTTTGCGCTTCTCTCGCTAGAATTCCCTCTTTAAATCCTTCTTTATTATATATTTTATCATTATCATATAATAAATCTATCATTTCGTCGAATAAGTCTTGTTTATTTTTTGATGTAACTTCAAGCTTTATACATCTTTTATCTATTAAATCTAATAACTCCAAATTTATCACTCCTTAAATCCATGATTTATTCTCTGAACCACAAGCTAATATTTTTGACTTCACTACTTCTTTCATTGCATCTATACATGGCTTATATATTTTTCTTACATCATATACACCTTCGTTTTCAGATAAAAACTTGTTTAATGCAGCCAAATTAGCTAATTTCAATTCTGTATCAAAGTTTACTTTATTTATTCCGCTTTTTACAGCTTCTCTTACCATTTCATCAGGTACTCCAGAAGAACCGTGTAAAACTAAAGGTATTCCTGATGCTTTTTTTATTTCTTTTATTCTTTCAAAATTTATTTTAACTTCTCCTTTATAAACTCCGTGTGCAGTTCCTACAGCGATTGCTAGAGAATCACAATTAGACTTTTTTGCAAATTCTATCGCTTCATCCACTTCAGTATATACAGCTTCATCTATATCCATATCATCTTCTTTTCCGCCAATAACTCCTAGTTCTGCTTCTACTGATATATCTAATGGTGATGACATTTTAACTATTTCTTTTACTATCTCTATATTTTTATCGAACTCTTCATGTGATGCATCCATCATTAAAGAAGTCCAACCATATCTAAGAGCTTTTACTAAATAATTATAATCTTTACCATGATCTAAATGTAATATTACTGGTACTTTACTTCTTGTCGCTGCTCCTAATCCCAAGTCTCTTAAATACTCAAACCCGGCATAATTAATAGCTCCTTCAGTTACTTGAATTATTACTGGAGAATTTAATTCTTCTGCAGCTTCTATGATAGCTTTTATTCCCTCTAAATTTGTAAAGTTAAATGCTGGTAATGCATAATTATTTTCTAATGCATGTTTTAAACCAATTTTTCCTGATATTAACATATTTTCTCCTATCTATGTGAATCATCATCTATATATATTAAATTTTTTATTCATATTCAACTCGCTAGAATTGTGTTACACTGCTTCTTGCATTTGTTGCTCTTTTGTTAATGGTTTTCTTGAGAATCCATAAACTATCGCTCCAATAAATGATCCTACTAATATTGCTCCTACCCATAAATACCAGTGAGGTACTATTGGTAAAATTAAGAACCCGCCATGAGGTGCCGGAACTTGTATTTTCATTAAGTAAGTTAATACTGCTGATATTGACGATGCAAACATTAATATTGGTATATTTACTAATGGTCTTTCTGCTGCAAATGGTATTGCTCCCTCTGTTATATGTGTAGATCCTAAAACATAGTTAACTAATCCTGCTGCTCTTTCGTCTTCTGTAAATCTATTTTTAAATAAAGTAGTTGCTATTGCTATTACTAATGGTGGAGTTATACATGCTGCTGAAACCCCTGCCATGAAAAGATAATTTCCTTGTCCAAGTAATAATGTTCCTGTTACATAAGCTGCTTTATTAACTGGTCCTCCAAAGTCAAAGGCACACATACAACCTATTACTATTCCTAATAAAATAGGATTTGCTGTTTGTAATCCTGCTAAGAAGTCCATCATTCCTTTATTAATAGCTGCTACTGGAGTTCCTAGTATTAACATTAAAGTTCCTGTTAGTAATACTCCTAAAACTGGTAATATAAATATTGATTTTAAGCCTTCAAATTGTCTTGGTAATCCTGATAATGCTTTTACTAAGAATAATACTAAATAACCTGCAAAAAATCCTGCTATTATTCCACCTAAGAATCCTGCACCAGTTGAATCTGCAAGTAATCCACCTACGAAACCTGCTACCATTCCAGGTTTATTAGATATTGACGCTGCTATAAATGCTGCAAATACTGGTACCATCATTTTAAATGACTGTCCACCAATTGTCATCAGACCAGCTGCTATTTTATTATATTGTGCATTTGTAGGATCTGCTGAGAATATTCCCCATAAAAATGATATAGCTATTAAAACTCCACCTGCTACTACGAATGGAAGCATATTTGATACACCACTCATTAAGTGTTTATAAATTACTCTTCCTACTGATTCATTTCCTGTGTTTTTATTGTCATTTTGCTTTGCTGTAGTTGACTTGTCTGAAGCTTTTACTGTTCCTTTTCCATCAAGTATTTGTTGTATAAGTTCTTTTGGCTTTCTTATTCCATCAGCTACTGGAACTTCTACTACTTGTTTACCAGCAAATCTATATGTTCTTACGTCTTTATCAGAGGCAACTATTATCCCTATTGCATCTTTAATTTCTGCCTCAGTAAGCTCATTTTCTACTCCTACTGCTCCATTTGTCTCTACTTTTATTTCCACACCTAATTCTTTAGCTGCTTTTTTCAATGACTCTTCTGCCATAAACGTGTGTGCTATTCCCGTTGGACACCCTGTTACTGCTAGTATTTTTCCCATTCTAAACTACCTCCTTGATATTTAAACTTTCCATATATTTTTGAACTTTCTTCAAATCTCCAATTCCCATTGATTCTGCTACATTGGCACCTGTTGCTGATGCTTTTTTCAGTGCATTTTCTATATCATTTCCTGATAACCATTCACTTAGAAACGCTGCTAAACACGAATCTCCTGAACATGCAGAACTTACAAGTTCTACTTTAGGTGCATCACAGTACCATATTTTTTCATTGTTAGAAAAATATAGTCCTTTTTCTCCCATTGTTAATAGTATGTTTCTAGCTCCTAAACCATGTAAATGAGCTAATACTTCTTTTAAGCTTTTCTCATCCTTTATTTCTAAACCAAATATTTCTTTTATTTCATCATCATTTGGTTTTATTAATAAGGGTTTGTACTTTAAAAGTCCTTTTAATTCTTTAGAACTAATATCTAAAACAACTTCAATTCCTTTTTCTTTACACATTTCTAATATTTCATAATAATATGAATCTTCTATTCCCGAAGGCAAGCTTCCACTTATTGTCAGATGTGTACAATCATTTTTAGATTTTATTAATTCTAATAGCTCTTTCTGCTTATCACTGTTTACAAATCCACCTTTGTTAACTAATTTATATTCTTCACCATTACTGTTTATAAACACATTGATTCTTGTAATCTCATCAATCCAAATAGGCTCTATTTTATCACCTTTTTTCTCGATTTCTTCCACTATGTATTTCCCTGAAAACCCACCAAAAAAACCTAAAATTTTAGATTCTACTCCATAATGTTTTAAAACAAATGCAACATTTATTCCTTTTCCATTTGGAGTATACAATACTTCATCAGTTCTATTAACAAATGAAGGCTCTAAAGTTTTAGTATTTATATTCATATCTATCGCTGGGTTTGTTGTTAATGTATAGATCAAATTTCTCACCTCAAATACTTATATGTATATTTCCTATACTCAATATATCATACAACTCACTGAAAATCTTTCCAAAATATTTTATATTATCTAATTTTTCTTACTAGTTACAGAAATTACAAGGTTCATCATATGAAAATATTTTCAAAAGAAATTATGAAAAATGATTTATTAGTCTTTAAATAAAATGCCTCCTTTATTTTTATCAGACATATTATACAATAATTCAATAAGAAAATACAAATTATTTTTATATCTATTTTATATTACTTGTTTATTATAATTATATTGTGAAATTATTCTGAACTGTTCCTATTTATATAAATAGGACAAAGGGCTATTTTATTAAAATCATAAAACAGCCCTTTGTACCTTAATTACTTAAATTTTGATTTTGATCTTCATCTACATATACAATTTTTATATTATCTAAATGATTTTTAAAATTTTCTCTAAATCTTTTCAAGTATAATTTTCTGTATGCTTCTCTTTCATTTTTTTCCGCTCCTGTAAGCTCTCTTTTTTTTGCTATATTTGAATAAAAATTTATTTCTTTTATTATATTCATCATTTCCATTTCTTATCCCTCTTTCCTATCTTGTTATTATTTTAAATCATCTCTTTCCAGCATTTCTATTATTAAAATATGAGACTTTTCTAAAGCTTTTATTTCTAAGCTTTCTCCTATACTTTCTAAGCCATCTCTAGTCTTTAATTCAATTCCATTTACTGCAGAACTTCCTTCTATTTGTACCATGTAAGCCTGACGCCCACTTTTTATTTCAAATTTTTCCTCTTTATCCTTACTTAATTCTATTACATAAAAGTTTACATCTTGGTTTATTTTAATTGGAGCATCTCCTTCTTTGCTTGAAACCATGTGTAAAAATTTATCTTCTCTTTCTTCCCATTTAAACTTATATTCCCCATAATTTGGTGTATGATTTCTTTTATCTGGTAAAATCCATATTTGTAAAAGTCTAGCTTCTTCAGATTCTTTATTATATTCTGAATGCATGACTCCTGTTCCTGCACTCATATACTGAACTTCCCCTCTTGCTATTGAAGATTCATTTCCCATACTATCTTTATGAGTTAGTTTCCCATCTACCATATATGAAATAATCTCCATATCTCTGTGTGGATGACTAGGAAATCCCCCACCTCCAGCTATTATATCATCATTTATTACTCTTAATACTCCAAAATTTATGTTTTCTTCATTATAATATTCTGCAAACGAAAAATGAAATTTGCTTTTTAACCATCCTAAATTTGAACCACCCATATTTTCCATTGGAATTCTTCTTATCATATAAATCATCTCCTATTTTATTTTAGTGCTTAAACAAAATTTATTTTTTGCCTACATCACTTTTATATACAATTATATTATCACTAATTAGTGATAATGTCAAGTGTTAAAAAAAATAGCAATAAAGTCAATATTTACTGCTATTTTTCTATATTCATTACTAAATAATCTAAAATTACTCGTGAAATTATAAATAATGGAAGTCTTGAAGTAACTTCATATTTTTTTATTGAAATATTAGAATGCTTATAACCCATAATAATATGGTCTGTATACTTTCTAAGTTCTTTTCCTATACCACAGCAGCATACTACTACCTTTGCTCCAGCTTTATGTGCATTTCTAGCTGATTCTATAATATCTTCATCCTCACCTTTTAGGGTAAATATTATATATAATTGGTCTCTTTT
>JAGOZX010000126.1 GCA_018058425.1 Sebaldella sp. | reverse complement strand
GATCAATATGGTGGAATTAGAGCTTATTCGTTTATGTTGTTTGTACTTTTAGTTGTTCCATGTGCTGTGGCATTAGGAGCATTAAAGCAAGAATTTGGCTGGAAATTAGTTTTAATTCAAATAGGAGTTTTACTTGTATTACCATATGTAGTATCTACTCTATTTTTCAATATTGCAAAACTCATTATGTAGATTAAGGAGATGATTTTGTGAAAACTGCAATTGTATTATTAATCGTTATAGCAATAGTATACAAAGTATTTTCAGTAATTTATAAACAATATAAAAGAGATAAAAATTTTTGTGGAACAGATTGTGCAAGTTGTAATTGTTCAAGTGGAACGCATAAAAAACATTAAGTGCTGATTTTTTCAGCACTTTTTCTTTTGTCATAAAAAAGAGGTCTGCACTAAAATTTTTCATAGTAATTGAATTAAAGTGAATAATTATGCTATAATGAAGTATAGTTTTTTATCATAAAAACTGCACAATTACTTTGTAATTATAGTGAAAAACGTGTAAACCAATGTTTAGAACTATGTTACAGAGGTATATTTAATAAAAAGGAGTATGTGAAGATGATATCTATCATATTAGCAGCTGGCAAAGGAACTCGTATGAAATCAGAGCTTCCAAAAGTTGTTCATAAAGTAAATGGTGTACCAATGCTAAAAAAAGTTTCTAACACATTAGACAAGACAGGAGTAAAGAAAAAAATATTTATTTTAGGTCATAAAAAAGAAGATGTTTTGTTAGAAATGGGGGAAATCGACTATATAGAGCAACAAGAGCAATTAGGAACAGGACATGCAGTTCTTATAGCTAAAGAGGAAATTCTTAAAAATAAGGATAATGTACTTATTACCTATGGTGACTCACCATTAATAAAAGAAGAGACTTTAAAAAAAATGGAAGAAAGATTCATAAAAGAAAATATTGACTGTATATTATTATCATGCGAGGTTAACGATCCATTTGGATATGGTAGAATAATACTTAATAAAAATAATGAAATAATTGATATTATTGAAGAAAAAGAAGCTTCTGATGAGATCAAAAAAATTAGAGAAATAAATGTTGGAGTGTATATATTTAAATACGAAAGTTTATTAAAAACACTAGATCAAATAAATAATAATAATGAAAAAGGTGAATATTATCTCACTGATGCTATAAAAATTTTAGTAAAAGAATCTGCTAAAGTACAAAGCTACAAAATTTATGATGAGACTGAGATTTTAGGAGTTAATTCAAAAGCACAATTGGCTATAGCAGGGAAAATACTTAGAGATAGAAAAAATGAAGAACTAATGGATGATGGTGTGATATTAATTGATCCATTAACAACATATATTGAAGAAGAGGTTCTTATTGGGCAAGATACAGTAATTTACCCAAATACAATAATTCAAGGAAAAACAAAAATTGGAGAAAATTGTATAATTTATAGTAATACAAGAATTATAGATTCAAAAATTTCTAACGGAGTAAAGATAGAGTCTTCACTAATAGAAAGTTCTATAATAGAAGATAATGCTTCTATTGGTCCTTTTGCACATTTAAGACCAATGACACATTTAAAAGAAAATGTTCATGTAGGTAATTTTGTTGAAATAAAAAATTCCATATTATATAATGATGTAAAAGCAGGTCATTTATCATACATAGGAGATGCAGAAGTAGGAAAAGAAACGAATATAGGTGCTGGAACAATAACTTGTAATTATGACGGGCAAAAAAAGCATAAAACAATAATTGGTGAAAAAGTATTTATTGGTAGTGATTCCATTTTAGTAGCACCGATTACTATTGGAAATAATTCAATAACTGCCGCTGGATCAGTAATAACAAATGATATAGAAGAGGAACAAATAGCTTTTGGAAGATCAAGACAAATAAATAAAGAAAGAGGGAAGAACTAAATGGAAAAAGATTTTCAAATCTACGCTGGATCTTCAAGTAAGGTTCTAGCGAGAAAAATTGCTGAAAAGATAGGTGTAGAATTGGGTTCTGTTGATTTGATTAAGTTTGCAGATGGAGAAACTTTTGCTAAAGTTAATCAAAGCGTTAGGGGACGCAAGGTATTTATTATTCAATCAACTTCAAAGCCAGTAAATGAAAGTATCATGGAACTTTTAATTTTTATGGACTCATTAAAAAGAGCGTCTGCAAAAGAAATTATACCTGTAATCCCATATTATGGATACGCAAGACAAGATAGAAAAGCAAGTCCAAGAGAGCCGATCACTTCGAAATTAGTAGCAAACCTCCTTACTGTAGCAGGAGCATCAAGAGTAATTACAATGGACCTGCATGCAAGACAAATACAAGGTTTTTTTGATATTCCAGTAGATCATATGGAAACACTTCCAATATTAGCAAAATATTTTGTGAAAAATAATTTGGTTGGAGATGATATAGTAGTAGTATCTCCAGATGTAGGTGGAGTAAAAAGAGCAAGAGGCTTAGCAAAATGGCTTCATGCACCACTAGCTATTATTGACAAAAGAAGAGCTAAAGCAAATGTTTCAGAAGTTATGAATATTATCGGAGATGTAGCGGGGAAAAAAGCTATACTAATCGATGATATGATAGATACAGCAGGAACAATCTGTAATGCTGCGTATGCTTTAAAAGAAAAAGGCGCTAAAGAAGTATATGCATGTGCCACACATGCTATTTTTTCTGATCCAGCTGTGGAAAGACTGAAGGCAGCACCATTTTGTAAGGTTATAGTAACTGATACTATTGAGCTTCCAGATAACAAAAGATTTAGTAATTTGGAAATCTTATCTACAGATGTGATGTTTTCAGAAACTATAAAAAGAATAGTTCATAATCAGGCAATAAGTGATTTATTTGAAATGCCAAAGGATTAGTTAGGTGAATAAACAAAAAGTAAATGAAAGTTCAATAGAAGAGGCTGTAAAAGTTTTGAAAAATGGAGGAACAGTAATATTTCCTACAGATACAGTTTATGGATTAGGAACATCTTTTACTAGTTTAGATGGAATAGAAAACATATACAAAATAAAAAAAAGAGATATAAGTAAACCGTTAATTGCTTTAATAAGTGATGTAAAGTACTTAGAAAAGTTAATTGATTTTAGATTTAGGGACATTAAAGAAATTCAAAAAATAATAGAAAAATACTGGCCGGGAGAATTAACTATAGTTTTTAGAGTAAATGAAAATATACCTAAAAATGCTATTTCAGATGGAAATACCATAGGAGTGAGAATTCCTAAAAATGAAATATCATTAAAAATAATAGAAAATTCTGGAGGAATAGTATTTACAACTAGTGCAAATATATCAGGAGAATCTTCGCCAAGAAAAATAGAAGATATATCAAGTGAAGTATTAGAACATGTTGATTTAGTTCTTGATAATGGAAATTTAAATAATGGTATTCCATCTACAATTATTAAATATGTAGATGGAGTTTTAGAAGTATTAAGAGAAGGTAATATAAGAAAAGAAGAAGTATTGAATTTATTCAGAAGGGTAGAGGATAGATGAAGGGAAAAGCAGCAAATCCAAATACAGTAACTAATATGACACTTGTGAACGCAAAGTCACAAAGTAAAGCAGCATCGCTTATTCAAAAAATTGGAAAAGGTAAAAGAAAAGCAAAAGTTGAGTTAAGCAAAGGAAATATGAAATATTTAGGAAAATTAGTCAAAGAAATGAAAAAACAAATGCTTCCATATGAAAAACAGGCAGGAAATGTATTTACATTTTTGAATTATTTAGAAAAAGAAGCACAGAGCAAAAGTAAAAGAATAACTTTGATGTTATCTTTTGAAGAATTAGATTTTCTAAAAATGCAGGTAAAAGAATCTACAAAAGCAGTAGAAGAATTAAGATTAACTTTAAAATGGTATAATTTAGCTAAGAAGTTTATATATGGACTGTTAGTAAAGCAAAATAAGTATTTTTTAGAAGAATTAACAAAATAAGCAGTTTAGCAGTTTTTTAAACTGCTTTTGTTTTAAACAAATTGGGGGATTTGTTAGATTTGGGGGTAAAAATGGGGGATATTTTTAAAATTTATAATAATAAAGAAAATATAATAGAGTATGTAAATAAAATCATTAAAAGTGCAGTGATAAAAAATGTAAGTGATATTCATATTAATATAAATGATAAAGAATTTAATGTGAAGTATAGAATTGATGGTGTTCTAAAAAAAGTAGAAGAGTTTAGTAAAGAAAGTAATAAACTAGAACTTATAGCAAGAATAAAAATTATGTCAAATATGAATATAGCTGAAAAAAGACTTCCACAAGATGGAAAAATAAGTATAAATATAAATGGCAGTGATTATGATATAAGAGTATCTTCAATACCAACTGTAAATGGCGAAAGTTTAGTTTTAAGAGTACTGAAAAATGATGAAAAGCACACAGGTTTTGAAGCACTGGGATTTAATGGACATAATCTAATGAAAATAAAGAAATTATTAGCTAAAAAGCATGGATTAATTTTGATAAGCGGGCCAACTGGTTCTGGAAAAACTACAACACTTTTCTCTTTAATATCGAAACTAAATGATGAAAGTAAAAAGATAATAACTATAGAGGATCCTGTGGAGAAAAAAATAAGTAATATTACACAAATTCAGGTAAAAGAGAAAATTGGACTGACTTTTTTAGAAGGTTTAAAGTATATATTGCGTCACGATCCAGATATAATAATAATAGGTGAGGTTAGAGATAAGGAAACAGCAGAAATGGTAGTGAAGACAGCTTTGACAGGACATTTGGTTTTAGCAACTATACATACAAATGATACATTATCTACAATATTTAGACTAATAGATATGGGAATTCCAAAATATTTGATTTTGAATTCAGTAATTGGTGTAATTAGTCAAAGATTAATCAGAAAAATCTGTACTGAATGCATGGGTGAATCATGTTTAAATTGTACTGATGGATATAAATCAAGAATGAATATAAATGAAATTCTAGTCTTTGATGAAGAAATTAGTGAAATTTTCAGAAAAACAGAATCAATAATAAAAATAAAAGAAAAGCTAAAAGAAAAAGGATTTATTAATTTACTGGATGATGCTCACGAAAAAGAAAGAGTTGGATTTACAAATAAAGCAGAAATTTATAGAGTTTTGGGGGAGTACTGATGACAAAATTAACAGTTTATGATTTTGATAAAACGATTTACAATGGAGAAACTTTAAGTAATTTTTATAAATTTTATTTAAGAAAAAAGCCACTAAAATTTTTCACCTCATTTTTACAGTTATATTACTTTATTCTTTATATATTAAAAATAATAAGCTTAGAAAAATTAAAAGAAAAGTTTTTACAATTTTTAAATGGTGAAAATATAGAGAACTTAAAGAAATATATTGAAGAGTTTTGGAATGAAAATGAAAATAAGATAAATTCATGGGTACAAAACGAGATAAGTGAAAATAAAAAGGTGACGGAATTATTAATAGCAGTTTCGGCCTCACCGACTTTTTTAATACAAGACAAGCTTAAAAAAATGGGATTTGACTTAGTTATTGGGACAGATTTTCTATTTGAGGGAGAAAAATTTCATTCAAAAATACTAAGTAAAAATTGTAAAAATGAAGAAAAGGTAAAAAGATTAAATGAATGGGCTAAAACTAATAAAATTGATTATGAAATAGTAAACTTTTATTCTGATAGTATTGCTGATAAACCACTTTTTGATATAGCTAAAAATAAGTTCTGGATAAATAAAGGAAAGATCGAAAATGGAATGCCAATGAAAAAAACAATATTAGATAAAATATTTTGGAAGTAGTCATTATTTATGCATTAAAAAATATGATTTAATTTTTTAATCAGAAAGCTTTGAATTAGTTTCCAAGTAGGCGTAAAGCTTGCAAAAAGAAAAAATTCGTGATATAATAATACAGAAATTTAAGAAAAATTGTAGGAGGAATATAAAAAATGGCAAAAGCTAAATTTGAAAGAAGCAAACCACACGTAAACGTAGGAACAATAGGTCACGTAGATCATGGAAAAACAACAACAACTGCTGCTATATCAAAAGTATTGGCAGATAAGGGATTAGCTGAAAGAGTAGATTTCGCAAATATAGATCAAGCACCAGAAGAAAGAGAAAGAGGAATCACTATTAATACAGCTC
>JAGOZX010000125.1 GCA_018058425.1 Sebaldella sp. | reverse complement strand
CTCCTCCATTTCCAATACTTCCAGCCTCCAAAACCAATTGGCTTGCTTCTGGTATAGTCATAAAATATCTTGTTATTTCTGGATGAGTTAACGTTATATTCTTTTTTTCACTTATTAATTTTTTAAAAATAGGAATTACACTTCCATTGCTTCCCAATACATTTCCAAACCTAACTGCCATAAATTTTGTATTAGATTTTTTTGCCTTGACCTCAAGAAGTATTTCTGTAACTCTTTTAGTCGCTCCCATAATATTCGTTGGATTTACAGCCTTATCTGTAGATATCAAAACAAATTTTTCTACATGATACTTTTCTGCTAAATCAATCATATTTTTTGTTCCAAATATATTGTTTTTTATAGCTTCCTCAGGATTATTTTCCATAAGGGGTACATGTTTATGGGCTGCAGCATGATAAACTAAATTAGGATTATATTTATTAAATAAATACTCCAGTTTCTCTTTTTCTCTTATATTACAAATTTCACTCACTATATTTATGTTTGAAATATTTCTTTTAATTTCCAATTCTAAAAAATAAAGCGCATTTTCATTTATATCTATACACACAATCTTTGATGGGTTATGATTTGCAATTCGTCTGCACAATTCAGACCCTATTGACCCAGCCCCGCCTGTTACAAAAATTATTTTTCCTTCAATATATGAGGTAATCTTTTCATTATTTATTTCTATAGGTTCTCTTCCTAATAAATCCTCGACCTCTACATCTCTAATCTGACTACTCATTGATTTTGTATCTAATATTTCATTATAACTAGGAAGTATTTTCACCGTTATTCCTGTACTCGTAGACAAATCATATATTTCTCTTATATTTTTACTATCCGCTGATGGAATTGCTATAATTATTTTTTCTATATCCAATTCCTTTACTAATTTAGGAATATCGTATCTGTTCCCCAATACTTTATAATTATGTAAAATAAAATGATTTTTCTTTTCATCATCATCTATAAGCCCTATTATTTTAAAATTTAGATTAGAATTTTTTTTATATTCTCTTATAAGTGTATCTGCAGCATTTCCTGCTCCAAATATTAGAGTTCTTTTACCTTTTTTTTCAACTGTAGTATTTTTATAAATAAAAATTCTCAAAATAAATCTTTGAAAAAATAAAAAGAAGCATGAAAAAATAATATTTGCTACTATTAAATGTGTTGGATAAACTGAATTAAAAATACTTGTATAAAAAAAGAATAGTAAATTTATTAATAAGATATCAAATCCTAAAAAGGCTATATCAAAGGTATTTAAAAAACTCCAACTTTTATAATCTGTTTTTCTAAACGATATAACTAAAATTGCTATTACTGTATAAACAAAAAAATCTTTTATACTAATATATCTATGCCATCTTACATCATATTTTACAATTAAAGTACTTATAAATGAAAAAGCAAGCATTATGCAATCTAAAATTATTTTTGTAGATGTTTTAAGAAAAAAATTCTTAAAAAACTTATCCATAACCCAAAATCCCCCTTATTTTAATCTTTTATTCATTCCCCCAACCTTTAAATCTTACCTAACAGGTGAAACTTAAAGGCTTTAATTATATGAGCTTTCAACTCTACTATAACAAGGAAGAAGTTATTTTTCAATATTTTGTCATTTCGAGGTACGAGAAATCTCAAGATACCTCCCTTGTCGGAATGACAACAGTCAAGTCATAATAAAATAAAAATGTCTTAAGTTGATGACACTGTACTGTATCTTCTCCATTCCTCTAAAACCAGGACTTTTATTTATACTTATGTATAAATAAAAGTCCTGGTTTTGCAACTAACTATTAATCCTTTATTTTAATTTAGTCTATATACTTTTAAAATTTCAATTAAAATGATAAACTTATTTGCTTATTATCTTAATCAAAATTAGAATTCTTATAGCTATTAATTCATTTAGCAAGCATGAAATATCAGTCTTCTCTGCATAGAGATGAATTTGCAGGGTATCCTTACTAACCCCAGAAAATTATTTCTACTATATAAGAAAGTTACTAGATTTCTCGTTCTTCGAAATGACAATTTGTTTGTAAAGACTCCTAAGCTGTCATATCGACATTAGGAGATATCTCTTATTTTTAGTATTCCTAATATCTTGCAATTTGTTATATATTCATAAAAAGAAAGTTACTAGATTTCTCGTTCCCCAAAACAACAATTTGTTTGTATTTCTAAAAAATTAGTAACTCTCAGGCATACGAAATTAAAATAAAATCTATTAATTTCAAGTGCTCATAACTCTTTCTTTGTTGTCGTTTTTAGATATTCTTAGAGATTTATCTCTTAGAAATATCTTATTTGGCACATCCCTTATCTTAAGGGAAAACTATAGAAAATATGTAAGAAAGGCTTAAAAACCGAACTTTGTCCGCCTTTTTTTAAGAGGCGGAAACGGGTGGAGTAAGGCTTTTATGATGCCTGAGTAGTTACTTTATTTTTTAGATAACATCTTGTCATATCGACGTAGGAGATATCTCTTACTCTACTACTAACAATATTTAACATCTTAATTATGCATATATTTTAAAAACAATAGATTTCTCATTCCTCGAAATGACAACTTACTTTATACGAACTCCCATTTGTCATATCGACCGAAAGGAGATATCTAAATTCTCATATTTTTATAACTTTATTTTTAGGGACAAATCCCTGTATTCGCCCCATTATTTATTCTCTAATTCACAATTAAAACAATACTATAATAAGCGCAACAGTACTTACAATTTCTAGTGTTCCTTTAAATGCATCCATTGCTTTTTCAAAGCCTTTTTTCTTTCTAGTATCTACAGGAATATAAATTGTATCTCCCGGTTCTATCGTTGTATCTTTTGGATTATCTATTGCTTTACCATTAGACTTTATCACGAACACTTTCTTCTTGTAAGCTGATTCCTTATATCCTCCTGTTGCTCCTATATAGTCTTTATAACTTTTCATATTCTTGTCATAAACTACATAGCTTGGACTATATACTTCTCCCTCTACCTTTACTGTAGTAGGTTTTTCTGGAACATATATTGTGTCTCCGTCCAAAAGTTCTATGTCTTTTCTAAAGTTTTTACTTGAACTGTCGTATTCAAAGTTACTTACTTTTTTCTTTTCTACACCTCTGTTAAACTGAGTTCCATCAGGAAAAGCAGTTTCTTTAAATCCACCTGCTCTTTTTACCAAGTCACTTAGTGTCTCTCCATAATTTATATAGTAAGTTCCCGGATAGTTTACTTCTCCTTCTATTCTTACTATTTTATTATCAATCCAATTAGATTTCTTTCTTACAAAGATTAAATCTCCTTCTAGAAGTTTAAAATCTGGATTTCTCTCAATATCAATGTAAAATTCATTGGTTTTTTCATTTTTTTCATCATTTCTTGCTACAATTATATTAGTATCGGATTTATTTTTTAATCCTTTAGCATAAAATATCAAGTCTTCTAATGTCATATTTTCATAATATCTATATTTTCCCTCTTGTCTTACTTCTCCATAAATATAAATGTCATCATATTTGACAATTTCATCGTAAGTATATACTTTTAAAATATCATTTCTTTTTAGAAGAAGATTCTCATTCTCATCTCCAGCTAAAAGTTTAGTAAGATTAATTTTAAAAACTTTTAATCTACCATCCTCATCCACCCTGAATAAATCAGCTCTATTCATATACGGATTTTGTGATTCACTTAATCCTCTTGCAGAATAAAGAAGATTCATTACTTTACTTCCTTCATATATTTCATAATTACCTTGTGCTACTATGGCACCCTGAATATTAGCATAAGGCTTATTGTTTATATCTTTATAGTTATATATATAAATTTCATCTCCTAATTGAAGTTTAGGATTATCTTTCTGAATATCAAAATTTATGACAATTTTATTTTCCTTACCTCTAATAATAGTTGCAAAACTATCTGTACTCTCTTTTGTTACTCCTCCTGCTTTTTTTAATATATCTTTAAAAACAGTGTTATTATCAAAAGAATATCCTCCGGGATTTACTATTGCTCCAAAAATGTAAACTTCATTTTTATTTCCATTATCTATTTTATTAACATCTATCCTAAACAAATCTTTTCTTATTTTATCTACACCGTTAACACTCTCAATAAATACTTTATCATCTTTTACAAAATATCCTTGTACTAACCCTTTGTTTGCAAGTTTTCCAAACCCACCTGCTAAATTTATTAGTGAATTATAGTCTTTTTCTTGATTAATCTCATATATTCCTGGTCTATTTATTTCTCCGTTAATATATACTAAGTCTTTTACTACAGGAATAATTAAAGTATCTCCATCTTTCAACTTTAATTCATCAATATTTTTATTACCTAAAAAATAGCTATATAAATCTATCATTATTTCTTGACTTCCTCTAAGAATTTTAATGTTCCTTAGACTTGCTTTAGATGTAACCCCTTCAGCTTTATTCAATACATTAAGAATATTATTGTATGGTGTTGTTAGCACTTGCCCTGGTCTATTTGCTTCGCCAGTAACAAAAATACTTACCTCTCTCAATTTTTCCAAAGTCAATTCAACATTAAAATATTTAAGTTTTTTCTTTCCTTTTACTAAAATTTCATTCTGTAAACTCGCAATGGTCTTATTATTGGCATAAAAACTTCCAATATTTGGGATAAAAATAGTTCCTGTTTTGCTGATTTCGATAGACATAACAGTATTAGAATCCTTACTTTCAACTGAATATGCAGAATTCCATATTTCAATATTTAAACCATCTCCAGAAGCAAGTAAATAATTATCATTAATACTCACTGGAACTGAGATATCTTTAGCATTATTAATTATATTAATTCCAAATAGTTGATTATCAACACTATCTCTAGAGCCTTTTAAAAAATATTGAGTATATAATGACTGTCTTTCTTCTCCTTTATCATCAACATTATTTTTTACACTGGAACTTTCTAAATCTTTTATTTGCACTGAATTTTGGCTACTTTCATTTAAAACTTTTTGTGCTTGATTGTCTGCTATAATTTTTGCAGTTGTATCTGAAGTTATATTTGAAGTATTTGTTGCTACTGTAGCTAGCGCACTAGCTACATCTGAAACATCAGCACTTAATAATAACGAACATAACATAATAAATATCCCTATTACTTTTTTCATTTTTCCCCCATCTTAGTTTTTAAATTCTTTCCAGTCTATTCCTTTAGCAAACTCCTTTACAAAAGTTATGAAAATTCCCATAAATAATCCTAATACTAAAGAGATTATTACTATTAATTTAGGATTTGTTGATGATGATATTTTAGGAATAACTGCTTCATCTATTAACTCAATAAGACTCTGTTCATACATCTCACTAATTTTTGCCAGTTCAAGCAGAACTTTCATCACTTTATAAACTTCTCCTGTTGCATCTATTTCTTGTTTCAACTTTTCTAGTTCATATTTTATCTTTGGAATATCATTTAAGGGAATAAATTTAACCGTTCCAGTTCCTTTTTCAAGGTTTGAAAGTTGTTTTTTAAGTTCTCCTAATTTTGATTCTAGAGTGATTATATCAACACTCTCTTCTCCGTAAATACTTTGCGCTACAGCTAGTTCGCTTTCTGTTGATAATATATCTACTTTTATTTTAGCAACAATTTCTGATATAGCTTTAGCATCTGTATCTATATCTACAGAATTATATTCCTCTTCATATACTTTTAAAACTTCTCTTTTTTCATTCAACTCTTTTTCTACTGTTAAAACTTGCTTTTCCAAATATTGTCTGCTGACCTTACTCTTATCAAGTTTATCATTTTTTAAATAATCATCTAAAGTATAATAATAAGCATTAGCTATCTTTGTAGCCATTCCTTTATCTTCAAGCTCTACTGTTACCTTATATACTTCTGTTTTAGCATCTTGAGATACTAACACTGCTCTCCCCAGCCAATTTGCTACATCTTGTCTATCAAGTTTACTGTGGTCTTCTTCATCCCTTTTAGAAATTTCTAATATATATTCTCTTAATTTAAGTTTTTCTGCCACTTTATCTCTAAATTTTCTACTTTCCATTACAGTTGTTAAAGAACTTCCTTCTCCTTCTCCTTCTCCTGATCCAATACCACTTCCTAACCCAAAAGGAACAGGAGAAGATAATAATGAGAGTAATGAG
>JAGOZX010000056.1 GCA_018058425.1 Sebaldella sp. | reverse complement strand
TATCATATGAATATGAGTTGGCAAATTTAAATGAGAGAGAAAGTGCAAGACTAACAAAGATAGAAGATAACTATCATAATTTATCAAAACCAGAAAAGGAAAAAAGTACATTAAGAACAAGAGCAGAATTAGGAGTAGAGATAGAAGATAGATATGGAATATTCCTAACAGGAGAATATGGAGTAGGAAATAGTGATAGAGATGATTACAGAGCAGGAGTAACTTTAAAAGCTGTGTTTTAAATAGATTATCTCAAAAGTAACTTTTAGAATTATTTAATAAGGTAAACCTAGAAAGGCTGTCTCTGAAATTTGAAGATGATCTTTTCAGAATTAAACTATAAAAAAAGAATCATGGTGATAAAAAACCGTGATTCTTTTTTTATAATTTATGATAAAACCTTTAAGCCATAATAAGTAAAGATTTCTTCAGCTTTTTCTATATTTTCCTTAGTAGGGGCTAATACATTTTCGAGTTGATAGACCCTATTTACTTCTTTCCATTTATGTCCGCCCATTTGATGAAAAGGTAAAATGTCCACTCTTTCTACATTTTTAAAACTTGAAACAAATTTAGCCCAAGCATTTAAATCTTTCTCATCATCAGTATAACCAGGGACTAAAACATATCTAATCCATACAGGTTTATTTATTTCAGATAGATATTTCAAAAAATCTAAAGTAGGTTTTAAACTAACAGAAGTAAGGGCCTTATATTTTTCAGGATCTATTTGTTTTATATCCAAAAGTATTAGGTCAGTGTATTCTAAGACTTCTTTGATACGATCATTAAGTAAATATCCAGAAGTATCGATTGCTGTATGGATTCCTTCTTCTTTACATAATTTAAATAATTCTAAAATATATTCTGGCTGCATAAGTGGTTCACCACCAGAAATAGTAACACCACCTGTTTTTATAAAACCTTTTACCTTTTTGATTTCCTTCATAGTTTCTTCTGGAGTAAACATATATTTTTTATCTTTAAGATCCCAAGTATCTACATTATGACAATATAGACATCTTAATGGACAGCCTTGTAAAAAAAGTACAAATCTAATTCCTGGTCCGTCCTTAGTTCCAAATGATTCAAAAGAATGAATATAGCCTTTCATTTTAAAAACTTCCTCTTTATTTAAAATTTATCTGCAATAGTTCTATTTATTACATCTAATTGTTGTTCTTTTGTTAGTTTAACGAAATTAACAGCATAACCAGAAACTCTAATAGTTAGCTGTGGATAATTTTCAGGATGCTCCATAGCATCTCTTAATAAGTCACGTCCAAAAACGTTCACATTCAAGTGCTGACCAGTTTGATTAAAGTAACCATCTAATAATCCAACTAAGTTAGTTTTCTTCTCATCTTCGCCTTTTCCTAGTGTTTCAGGAGTAATTGCAAATGTGTAAGAAATACCATCATTAGCATGTTCGAATGGTAATTTAGCTACTGAAGCTAGTGATGCTACAGCACCTCTTGTATCTCTTCCATGCATAGGGTTAGCTCCTGGACCAAATGGTTCACCAGCACGTCTTCCATCAGGAGTATTTCCTGTTTTTTTACCATATACTACATTTGAAGTTATAGTTAAAACAGATTGAGTAGGAGTGGCACCTCTGTACATTTTATGAGTTCTTATTTTAGTCATAAATGCTTCTACAACTTTAACTGCTAAGTCATCAGTTTGATCATCGTTGTTACCAAAAGGAACATAGTCTTTTTCTACTACATAGTCCACAGCATCTCCATCTGGATCTCTTATAACTCTTACTTTTCCATATCTTATAGCAGCTAAAGAATCTGCAATAATAGAAATTCCTGCAATACCAAAAGCTTGTGTTCTATGAATATCAACATCATGAAGTGCCATCTCTAAAGCTTCATATGAATATTTATCATGCATATAATGTATTATATTTAATGCTTTTACATAAGTTTCTACTAACCAATCTAAGAGTTTATCAAATTTAGTCCATACTTCGTCAAATTCTAAATACTCGCCAGAAATTTTTTCAAATATTAGTGGAGTAACTTGATCTTTAGATTTTTCATCTTTACCGCCATTAATAGCATAAAGAAGTGCCTTTGGTAAATTTACTCTTGCTCCAAAGAACTGCATTTGTTTTCCTATTCTCATTGGTGATACACAACAAGCAATACCATAATCATCGCCAAATTCTGGTCTCATAAGATCGTCATTTTCATACTGTGCAGAAGATGTATCAATAGAGACTTTAGCACAATATTTTTTCCAGTTTTCAGGTAAAGATTCACTCCATAAAACTGTTAGATTTGGTTCTGGAGCTGGTCCTAGGTTATATAATGTGTGAAGTAGTCTAAAACAGTTTTTAGTAACAAGAGACTTTCCATTTTCACTCATACCACCTATTGACTCTGTAACCCATACTGGATCTCCAGAAAATAATTTATCATAATCAGGTGTTCTTAAAAATCTTACAATTCTTAATTTCATTACAAAGTGATCCATTAATTCTTGGGCTTCTTCTTCTGTAATATTTCCAGCTTTTAAATCTCTTTCAATATATATATCTAAAAAAGTAGATACCCGTCCAATACTCATTGCAGCACCATTTTGATCTTTTATAGCTGCTAAGTAACCAAAGTAAGTCCATTGTATAGCTTCTTGTGCTGTAACAGCAGGGTTAGATATGTCAAAACCATAAGCTTCTGCCATTCTCTTTAAAGCTTTTAATGACTGGATTTGATCATAAATTTCTTCTCTAAGTCTTATAATATCCTCAGTCATTTCACTCGGATCACATTTTTTATATCTATCTTCACGTTCTGTAATTAATCTATCCACTCCATAAAGAGCTATTCTTCTATAGTCACCAATAATTCTTCCTCTACCATAAGCATCTGGAAGTCCTGTAATAACACCACTTCTTCTAGCTTTTTTTATACTACTTGTATAAGCTGAGAAAACACCATCATTGTGCGTTTTTCTATACTTAGAAAAAACTTCTTCTGTAGTAGGGTCTAGTTTATAACCAAAAGCTTCTAAGCTTTGCTCAACCATCCTAAGGCCACCATTAGGGAAAATACCTCTTTTTAATGGTTTGTCTGTCTGTAATCCCACTATTTTTTCTAGATTTTCATCAATGTAACCTGAACCATAAGCATCAATTTGAGAAGGAATCTTAGTTTCAGCATCATAGATACCCTTTTCCACCTCAATTTTAAATTTTTCTGTTAATGAATTCCATAATGTTTTTGTAGCATTTGTTGGTTCTGCTAAGAATTCTTCAGTGCCAGTATATTCTGTGTAGTTAGTCTGTATGAAGTCTCTTACATCTATCTCATCTTTCCAAGCACCGTCTTTAAAGTCTTTCCATGCGTTCAAAGTAAACACTTCCTTTCAAAAATATTTTCTATCCTATATTTATATTAAAACACTTTTGTTTGAAAGTCAAAGTATTTTAATTGAAAATATAAAATTTTAAGCATTAATTTGATAAAAATATCACATGGATATTAGAAATCAAATTTTATTTTGTAAAAACACTTATAATTATACATTTAAAAGGTGAAATTTAAAGTAACGGATGTTACTAATTCTCTATTATATGTAAAATTATTATGTATCTACTATCATTATATATACAAATATTGAGAATGTAAAGAGAATAAGTGAAATTTAATGAAGAATAGTGAAAATGATTATGAAATTATAAGTTTTGAAAATAAATTTTAATTTTGTTTGGTAATGATTATATAAAAATAGGGTAGGAGAGGGGAGAAAATTAATTAGGGATGTCTAAGATTCTGAATAATTTTAGACACCCCTTGGTTATATATATTTAGTTTTATTTTAAGAAAACATTTTAGCAAATGTATAAAGACCATTTAAAGTAAGGTCTGGAATATAAAGATTAATATCTTCTATAACTTCTGAAATATTTTTACCTTGTCCTCCAGTAGCGATAACAAAAGGATTATCAAGAACTTTTTTATATTGAGTAAGTATCTCTTTTATCGCTCCGATATTACTGTAATAAATTCCTGCATTTATTTGCTTTATTGTATTCTTTCCAAGTGCACTTTCAGGCTCCTCAAAATAAACCTTTGGAAGCTTCGCAGTATTTTTAAATAATGCTTCTATTGATAGTTCAATACCGGGTAATATACAGCCACCTAAGTAAATAGAATCTTTAATAACATCAAAAGTAATAGCAGTTCCAAAATCTATTATCACAAGTTCTTTATCTGGATATAAAGTTTTTGCATGTAAAATATCTATGATTCTATCAGCACCTAAACCTCTTTCTGTATCAGGAGGGAGTATTATCTCGTTATTAATTCTATTAAGTGTTACAAAAACTGGATTAACATTAAAATATTTTTTACTTAGATAAGAAAATATTTCATTTAAATGAGGAACAACAGAAGATACAACGACCCTGTCTATGTTCTTTAAATCAATATCCTTATATTCAGTAAGTGTCTTTATAATACTAAAGAGAGTGTCCTCTGTCATTAATAAATTAGTTGGGATTCTAAAACTCTCTATAATATTGCCATTATCATCAAAAAAAACTGGTACTATATGTGTATTACCTATATCAAAGGCTAAAATCATAAAATCATCTCCTAATTAAAAAAGTGTAATGTATGCAATTATTGAAATGATGACTCCAATTATAGCTTCACCAGCCATAAGTCCATTGGAAAAAAACATAAAGTCATCAACTGGTTTTTTAGGTATTACAGAAAAAATAAAACTTAAGAATCCTCCTACAAATACTGGAATTGTTAATGCAAGTGGAAGATATATCCCTATTCCAAAAGTCAGTACAGGAAGTCTAAGTAAACTTAATATAAATCCTGCCCCTATACCAATCAAGAAAATATTGAAAAATGGTACACCTTTTACTATTGATGCAATAATCGAGGCTTGAAAAACAATTAAGTCAGGATTTTGTGCACTTGGACCAATATTTTTATAAACTTTAAAGAAAACAAAAAATAAAAGTGTTATAACAACTGAACTAACAGCGGCACCGATAATTTCACCTGTTAATTGAGCAACAGGACTTGTTTTTAGTTTATATCCAGCTTTAAAATCATTTAAGATATCTCCAGCAAGCCCACAAGCTACTGAAACTATACAGGCTATTAAAAATAAATATAACATTGAAATATTAGAGCTAAATAAAGAGTTATAGATAAAGTTGTCTATGTTTAAGCTATTAAATAGTGCTCCTAAAAAAGTAACAATTAATATTGTAACAATGGCGTATATTTCCATTGGATTAATACCGGTTTTTCCAGTAGTATAACCGGCAATAACTGCTGAAATCATTGTTATTATAATTATTACGAGACTTATGATAATAGGGAGCTTGTATACGAAAGTTATTATTGCTATAAAAATTATTGAAATAACAAGCATTCCAATTCTTGAACTTTTTATTTTTGAATTTTTATCCTTTGTAAAAAGGATTTTTACGACTATTGAAAGTCCAATACCAATAATAAATCCCATACCAAAACTATTTTTCATAATATCAAAATCAGCTATTCCATGTTTTATTGCATATGGTTTGGCAACCCAGTATGTTAATATACCTCCTAAAAACCATGTGAAAGTATTTAAAAAACCTAAAATATACCCAATTCCTACTAAAAGTGGTGAAACATAAAATGTAAGAAATCCACTTTTTGAGGTATAAATAGTAGGTAAGAGTGTCTTGCCAGCTCTAAAAGGAACATCTCTCAAAAGAGAAATTACAGAACTAAAAAGTGCACCTAAACCCACAAAAATCATGTTTTTTTTATTATTACCATTATCTATTAGTTCAAAGGCAGCAATTCCAATAGGAAATTCTAGTTTATTATCCTCGATTAGTTTTCCTCGAATCAAAAATGATAAAAATGCTCCTAAAATACTTCCGATTAAAATAGTTATAAGTAAAAGTATAGGGTTAATATCCTCCACTTTTCCGCCAAGTAAAATATATGCTGGAACTGTAAATGCCACTCCTCCAGCTACCATAGAGCCGGAACTCATTATTGTATGAGTGATGTTTATTTCATTCTTATTTCTCTTGCCTAATAAGGATAAACAAGACATTGAAATAAGAGTAGCCATAATAGTAGGCCAAGGCAGCGCGCCATACTTTAATACAACATAGAAAGAACTAGCTGAAATAAAGACCGCTCCTATGATACCTAAAAAAATAGAAGTAAAAGTAATTCCTTTTTCCATATTTTCTCCTAACCTAAAAATAAAGATACAAAAATTTAATTACGTTATTATACCTTTTTTCTGGTTTTTTTTCAATTTAAACTGTCAAAACATATAAGAATATGTTATAATAATTGAGGTGATTTTAATTTATGAACGTAGGAATAGTAGTAGAATACAATCCTTTTCATAATGGACATTTATATCAAATTAATGAAGCTAAAAAAAGACTTTCAGCGGATATTATTATAGCTGTAGTAAGTGGTGATTTTGTCCAAAGAGGAGAGTTTTCATTTTTAGATAAATGGGAGAAAACAGAGGCAGCTTTAAGTCATGGAGTAGATTTAGTAGTGGAATTGCCGTTATATTACTCTATACAGAATGCAGAAGTATTTTGTAGAGAAGCGGTTAAAATTCTGGATTACTTAGATACGAGTGTTCAAGTTTTTGGCGCAGAAACAGATAAAATAAGTAAGCTTTTAGAGTTAATTCAAATACAAAACACAGATTCATATGTTAAACTTCTAAAAAAATATCTGAAAAGCGGTGATAACTACTCAGTTTCTCATTTTAAGACATTACAGGAATTTGGCTTAGATGAATATTTTTCATCAAATAATATACTGGCTATGGAATACTTAAAAACTATAGAAAATGAAAAACTTAGTATGAAGCCGTATATAATAGAAAGAAAAAATACTGGTTATAATGATGAAAAAATACATGGAAATATCACAAGTGCTTCAAATATAAGGAAAATGTACTTTGAGAATAGCTTAAATGAAAGAAAAATTGTTTTACCAGAACAAGTATACAGTTTTATAGAGAAAAAGAAAGAGAATGATTTCTTTTTCATAAATGATAAAATTTATGAGATATTTAAGTATAAGATTCTAACAACTCAAAGAGAAGAGCTATTAAGTATTTATGATATAAAAGAAGAGTTCTTAAATAGACTCATAGATCAAAGTAAGAAAAGCCTGAACTATGAAGAATTTTTAAAGAATATGAAAACTAAAAATTTTTCTGAATCAAAAATGAAAAGAAGTATCTTAAATATACTTTTAGGAGTAAAAAAACAAAATGTTGAAAATTCTGAAATAGAGTATATACGAATATTAGGATTTAACAAAAAGGGAAGAGAACACTTGCATAAATTAATAAAACAGGATAAAAAACAAAATATTTTTACAAATTGGAAAGATATAGAAAAGATAAATTCAGAAAAAATAAAAATAGAAAAAACAGGTTTTTTGATAAAAGAATTGGTACTTCAAAAAAGGGAAAAATTAAATTCAGTGATAAAAGAGAGGTAACAAATGGGAATAGTAATAATAATAAATGTAATATTTATGATTTTTTTCTTCATAATTGCTTACATGGCAATAAAGTATTTTTTAAATCAAATAGAAAAATATCCTAGAATTACACTAGAAGAGATATATAATAGTAAAAAAGAAAGACAAAAATATAATATAGAAAATAAGATAAATCCTTTGGACTATGGCTTTAATTATAAGGAACTAGAGTATTACTCTAAAAAGATAAAGTTATATGGATGGTTTATAGAAAATCCTGAGTCAAAAAAAGCAATAATAATATCACATGGAAGAGGAGCAAACAGATTAGCAGTGCTACAGTGTCTTGAGTTAGTCAAAGAACTAAACTTAGATAAAGAATATAGTATATTTCTACCAGATTTAAGAAATTCTGGAAAATCAGATGTAAGTAAGACATTTATGGGCTATGGTTTTGGGATAGATATATTTAATACAATGGAAATGCTTCATGAAAAATATGAAAAAACAGAGTTTATATTATATGGTTTCTCACAAGGTGGGATGGGCTCAGCAATAGCAGCAAAACTATTTAATGATAGAATAAGAAAAAGAGGAATGAAAGTAGAAAAATTAATTTTAGATAGCCCAATAGCAAATTCTAAAAAAAGAATAAAGTCAGATGCTAGCAAAAGAAAAGTTCCAAAATTAATTACTAGTATTGTTACAAGAGTTTTTGATATAAGAGTACACAAAAACCTTCATAAAATGAGACTTTCTTATCTATTAAGAAGAATTCCAACACTATTATTACAATCAAAGCAAGATAGAGCAACAACTTATGGGATGCTTATGGAAGAATATAATGAAATAGCACAAAATAAAAATGTAAACTTAAAAGTATTTGAAAATAGCGGACATGTTAAGATTTATGGAGATAATAAAGCTGAGTATACAGAAGCAGTAAAAAACTTTTTGGAGAATGTAAATAATGAAGAGCAAATTAAGTAAGAAAACTTATTGGATATATGGAATTGGAGTGTCATACTTTATTATGGATCAGCTGTTTAATCAATGGCTCCCATATTATTATCTGCCTCCAAAAGAAGAGATAGGTCTAAGACCGTTACTACCTACTGCATTAATAACTTTAGCCTTAGTTTTAGCAAGACTAATAGATGCAATATCAGATCCACTAGTAGGTTACCTATCAGACAGATCAAATTCTAAGTGGGGAAAAAGAACTCCTTTTATAGCTTTAGGGGGAGTACCGCTGGGCTTTGCTATGGTATTATTCTTTTATCCAGTAAAAATGACAACCACAACAACTTTTATTAGTTTAACAATAGTAGGAGCACTGTTTTTTATATTTTATACAATGGTAGGCGGTCCATATAATGCTTTAATACCAGATATTACCAATTCAAAAGAAGAAAGACTGGATTTGTCTACAATACAATCTGTATTTAGACTGGTATTTACAGCTTTAGCAATGGTTTTACCGGGTATATTAATACCAATTTTAGGTGGAGATAATACAGAAAAAGGTCTAAGATGGACAATAATTTTACTAAGTATAATTGCTGTAATAGGAATATATATATGTGTATTTTTTCTAAATGAAAGAAAGATAAGCAATAATAAGATCAAAGAACATGTAAAATTTAAAGAATCGTCAAAGTTTATTTTGAAGAAAGATATAGTTATATATTTTTCAGCATTCTTCTTCTTCTTTACAGGATTTAATCTATTAAGAGGAGTTATAAACTACTATGTAGTAAGTATAATGGGACTGGAAAAGGGAGTAATCACTATAGTATCAGTAATTTTATTTGGTGCAGCAGCTTTATGTTTTCCAATTACTAATAAATTAGCTAAAAAATATAGCTATAAAAAAGTGATAATAGGGGATATTCTAATTTTAGCAGTTGGTGTTATTGGACTCTTATTTATTAATAAAAGTAATAGTACTTTAGCTTATGTCATGTTCTTTATTTGCGGAACAGGTTTAAGTGGGGCAGCATTTATATTCCCACAGGCCATGATTAGTGAAATAGCAGTATCAATTTCACAAAAAAATAAAGTAAGTGTAGAAGGATTACTATTTGGAATGCAAGGATTTTTCCTTAAAATGGCATTTTTAGTACAGCAGGCAATACAGCCAAATATAATAGTACTTGGAAGTGAAAAAGATAGTTTTGGTCTCAGATATGCCACAGCGCAGGGAGTATATGCCACTATAATGGCAGCTTTAGTATTCTTTGTACTATCATTGGTATTTTATATCATGAAAAGTGAAAAAGATGATCAATAATAAAAAAAACTAATAAATTTAATAAGGAGCAATTATGATTAAATTTGAAGATATTCATAAAAAATATAAAGGTGCAAACTACGAAGTTTTAGACGGAGTAGATTTAGAGATTGCAGATGGTGAGTTCATTCATCTAAAAGGCGGACAAGGAAAATCAACACTACTAAGGTTTCTTTATTTAATGGATAAACCTACTTCAGGTGGTGTTTATTATAACGAAAAGAAACTAAATAAATTTAGATTTAGTTTCCAGACAGCTAAGATAAGAAGGGTTCTCGGTTATATTGATCAAGACTTATGGCTATTTGAAGATAGAAGTGTATATGAAAATATTAAGATTTCTACTGACTTATTGAAAATAAAAAATAAAGAGAGAAAAGAAAGAGTACAAGAAATTATGGAGTACTTCGGAATAGAATCTATAAAAAATCACAAAATAAGTCAATTATCATATCAAGAAAAAATTCTTGTAGAGATATCCAGAGAGTTAGCAAAGAAACCAGAAGTATTAATTATAGACGAAGTCTTTGAAAAATTAAAAAAAGAAAATAAAGAGAAGTTATTAAAACGTTTATATGCTATAAATGAAGAGGGTATAACAATTATAGCTGTTACATCTGAGGAAAACTTATTTGATGAGAGAGTAAAGGCAGTAAATTTGGACGGAGGTAAAATTAATGTTGAATCCAATTAGTGAAATGGCTAGAAATATAAATAAAGAAAAAGGGATGTTTTTTTCATCATTAATTTCTTTAATAGTAGTTTTTGCATTATTAGATATGTTGTTAGTATTCTTTTATAACTTAAATGATTTTAAAGCAAAACTAGATAGTTCAAATCAAGTAATAGTATATGTGAAAACTATGACAGAAGCTGAAGTAAATGACTTTCAAATAAGAATGAATTCTATAAAAGGTGTAAAAGCAATTACATTTGAACCAAAAGAAAGAGCACTAGCTAAATTAGAAAAAGATCTAGATGTGGAATTAACTGATCAAGATAATCCTTTAAGTGACAGTTTTTATGTATATGTTTCAAAGAGTGCTAATGTAGATGAGTTAAAAAAATCAATTTTAGCTCTACCAGAAGTTCAAGAAATAGATATGCGTGCAAGTGCGATTCAAAAATCACTAGCTTTTAATAAGAATTTAGACAATATACTTTTATATGGGTTAGCAGGAATTGGAATATTTGGAGTAATACTGATCTATAATCTAACAAGTTTTGGAATAAAAGCTAGAAAAAAAGATGTAGGAACATTAACACATATTGGTGTAAGTAATAATTTTATTAGATTTACATACTTTTTAGAAGGAATATTCTTAATAGGATTAGCTTCAATGGCTGGATTCTTGATCTTCTTAAAACTATACGACTTTATACTACAAGGAATTAATTTATTAAATACAAATGCTATAATAAGATCTTCAAGAGGGGAATTAGAAACTTTATTTATTATTTCATTTATATCTGGAATTATAATAACAGCTATAGTTAATTTTTCAAGCACTAGAAAATATCTTAAGTTTTATAAGAGGTAGATAAATATGAGAAAAAATACAAGAACGGCTTTTATTTTTATCTTAGTTTTTTCAATTATTTATACTGATCAAAAGGATAAAAATAATGATAGAATAAAGCAGATTGAAAGTCAGATAAAGCAGAATAATCAAAAGATAAATAAAAATTCTGGTGAAATAAATAAGGCTAAAAAGGTTGAAAATGTTACTGCAGATCAATTAAGAAAAATCGAAAATGATATAAAACAATTACAGGCAGAATATGATGAGGCACAACGAACATACACAAATATTCTACATGAAATAGGTAAGAATGATGAAGAAATAAAAAAAGACATTAGTGAGATAAATCGAAATTCAGAAATAATAAATGTAAATAAAGAAGACTTAGCAAAAAAATTAATACTTTGGAATAAAGTTAGAAAAAGAAAAGAAACATTGGGATTATTTTCAGATTCTAACATAGTAGTTCAAGACAAGAGAAACCATGACTTAAAAATATTCTTAGCTAAGCAAAAGCAATATATACAAGTAGTAGAGGAGACAAAAGCTGGTGTAGAAGGAGAGAAAAAACAAGTAGAAATAGTAAAATCTCAAAATCAAGCACAAGCATCAAGAGTCTTATCGGCTAGAGCATCATTAGAAGAGAAAAATAAAGCTTTAAGTGCTGCTAAACAAGAGAAAAATAGAATAATTGCAGGTCTAAGAACAAAACAAAAAAGCTTAAATAATGAAAATAAAGGTATTCAGAAGTCAAATAGTACACTTATTTCAGAGAAGAAAAAACTAGAAGCACAAATTCAAGCTATTATAGCCAGAGAAATAAGAGAAAGAGAACTTGCAGCTAAAAGAGCAGAAGAAGCAAAACAGAAGAAGGCAGAAGAGGATAGAATACGTAGAGAAGAAGAAAGACGAACTGCTGAAGGTGAGAGAAGTAATACTACTCCTTCTGGTGCAAAGCCAACAGGAGGAAATACAACTACAGGAAGTACAAAAACACCACCAACGACAACGATACCAACTTATAATCCTCCACAAGGAACTGGAAGTTTAGTTATGCCAATGTCTGGTTCTGTAGTAACAAATTTTGGGCAAGAAAAAATAGCAGGATTAAGAAGTAATGGAATAGAAATAAGAGGTAGTGTAGGTCAGGGAGTAAAAGCTGCTGATTCTGGTAATGTAATATATTCTGGATCATTGAATAATTTAGGAAATGTAGTAATAATAGATCATGGAAATCTAATTACTGTATATGGAAACTTATCAGGGGTAAGTGTATCAAAAGGACAAAAAGTATCTAAAGGGCAATCAATAGGAACTCTAGGAAGAGATATAAATAGAGAAGCTAATCTATATTTCGAAACTAGAAAAGGAGTAAATCCAGTAAATCCAATGAATTATTTATAAAGGGGTTTCTAAATGAAAATAAAAATAATAAAAAAAGATGGATTGAAGGACAGTCACTACTTGAAAAAGTTTTATTCATATTTGAAAGAAAAAGAGATTGAAATAGTGCATAAAACAGAAGAGTGTGATTTGATTGTTACTTTCGGCGGAGATGGGACAATATTAGGTGCAGCTCAAGAAATATTTAAAAAAGATGTACCAATACTTGCAGTTAATATGGGAAGTTTAGGCTATTTAGCCTATGTTAAAGATAGTGAAGCAATTTATGTATTAGAAAAATTTTTAGAAAATGAATATAAAACAGAAGAGAGAAACTTTTTAGAAGTAAGGTATAATGAAGAGATTCACTATGCTTTAAATGAATTAGTCATTGCTAAAGGTGGTATAAAATCTACTCTTCTTTCTATAGGAGTTTATGCAAATGGAGAACTTATAAATAAATATAGAACAGATGGAATAATAGTGGCAACTCCCACAGGAACTACAGCTTATTCATTATCAGCAGGGGGTCCAATAGTGCATCCTAGATTACGTTCTATGTCACTAACACCTCTAGCTCCACAAAGTCTTAATGCAAGGCCTATAGTTATTAGTGGAGACAAGGTACTGTCTTTCAAGCTAGAATCTAGAGATAATGATATCCATCTAAATTTAGATGGACAGATTCATTTTAAAGTACATAAAGATGATAAAATAGAAACAACATTATCAAATAAATCAATAAAATTAATTAAACCGGAGAACAGAGATTACTTCTCTATATTGAGAGAGAAGCTAAAATGGGGAGATTCTATATAATATGATGGGGTAAAAATATGTTGAAAGAACTTAGACTAAATAATTTAGCTATTATAAAAAATGTAGATTTGGAATTTGAAGATGGATTTGTTGCTCTAACAGGTGAAACAGGAGCAGGTAAGTCTATTATTTTGGATGGAATATCACTTTTAATAGGTGAAAGAAGCAACTCAGACATGATACGAACTGGTGAAGACAAGTTGACTGCTGAGGCTGTTTTTGAGTTGACTAAAGAACAGGTAAAAGTATTAAATGACTTAGATTTTGATATAGAAGATGAAGAATTAATAATAACAAGGAATTTTGATAGAGATGGAAAAACAAAAGTTTTAGTTAATGGCATGAGAGTTCCTGTATCAAAATTAAAAGAGATCATGAGTCATGTATTAGACTTAGTTGGGCAGCATAACCATCAATATCTTTTAAATAGAAACTATCATCTGGCATTATTGGATAAATTCTTACCTAAGGATGCTGTAGAAATAAAAGAAAAAATAAAAAAAATTATTTCTGAAATAAGTGATTTGAATAAAAAAATAAGTGAGATAGAAGAAATAAAGAGACAAGTAGAGGAAAAGAAAGATATCTATGAGTTTCATATAGAGGAGATAAGTGTGTTATCTCTAAAACCTGATGAGGATGATGAGTTAGAGGAAGAGTATAAATTATTATTTAATGCAGGAAAAATAAAGGACAAACTGTCAGAATCACTTTTAAATGTGAAAGAGGGCGACTTGTCTATCTTAAAAATACTACAAAAAACTAGAAAAAATTTCGAACAACTAACTAATATTCTAGGTTCATATGGTGAATTATCAGAAAGGTTAGAAAGAATCTACTATGAATTAGATGATATTTCTTATTCAATAGAAGATATGTTAGATGAAGTTTCTACTGATGAAAATAGACTTGAACTTGTAGTAAAAAGAATAGACAGTATAAATAAGCTGAAAATGAAATATGGTTCGACTATAAAAGAAATTTTAGATTATAAAGATGACATAGAAAATAAATTAAATCTAATTAGTTTTGAAAATGATGAATTAGATAAAATGAAAAATGAAAAAGTAAAAAAGACAGAAAAGTATTTTTTATTAGCTAAGGATCTTAGTAAGAAAAGAAAAGAATTAGCAAAACTAATAGAGGAAAAATTAAAAATTGAATTGAAAGATTTAAAAATGGAAAATGCTTCTTTTAAGATTCATTTTGAAAAAAAAGAAGAACTACGAGAAAGAGGAATAGACAGTGTAGAGTTTATGATATCATCAAATGTGGGTGAAGAATTAAAACCACTTTCAAAAATAGCTTCTGGAGGGGAAATTTCTCGTATAATGTTGGCTTTAAAGATTATTTTTTCAAAGGTAGATAATATTTCTGTTCTAATTTTTGATGAGATAGATACAGGAATAGCTGGTGAAACAGTAAAAAAGGTAGCAGAGAAATTAAAAAAAATATCAAAAGATGTTCAGGTAATCTGTGTTACACATTCACCACAGATAGCTGCTAAAGCTAATCAGCAGTTCTTTATAAAAAAAGAAGTGGAAAATAAATTTACTGAGACAAAAGTAGTACCATTGAGCCAGGAAGAAAGAGTAAGAGAAATAGCAAGAATGATATCAGGAGACAATTATACTGAGATATCAATTCAGCATGCTAAAGAAATATTAGGTGTTTAATAATGGAGAATAGAACTATAGTACTAGAGTTTTTAGATTATTTAAGATATGAGAAGGGAAGCTCTGAGAATACACTTGAGAGTTACAATAGAGATTTAAATATCTTTTTTAGTAATACAGAGAAAAACTTCACAGAAATAAATGATGAAGATATTATTTCGTATGTTGATAAAATATCAAAAACAATAAAAAGAAATACGACTTTAAGAAAAATAGCTTCATTACGTTCTTTTTATAGGTTTTGTTATGTAAATAAATATATAGAAGAGAATCCCACAGAGTCTTTAAAAGAGCTAAAAAGAGAAAGTAGGCTTCCAGAAGTACTAAGCTTACAAGAAGTGAAAGAAATAATAGACTCTATTCCACATACACCAAATGGAAATAAGGACAGAATAATAATAAAAATTTTAGTAGCTACAGGAGCTAGAATTTCTGAAGTTCTGGAATTAGAAATAAAAGACATAGAAAATCAAGATTACGAATTTATAAGAGTATTAGGTAAGGGATCAAAGTATAGATTAATTCCAATATATTCTGGATTAGAAGATGAAATAAAGGATTATATTGAAAATGATAGAAAAGTATTAATGCAAAATATGAAAATTGATGAAAAAAATAAAATGAGAAAATCAAATAATGAGTTTAAGTTATTTTTAAATACAAGAAGAGAAAACTTTTGGAAAAAATTAAAAGAATATGCTGAAAATGCAAAAATAAATAAAAATGTATATCCACATATTTTTAGACATTCTGTAGCAACAATGCTTTTAAATAATGGGGCAGATATAAGAATAGTTCAAGAAATATTAGGACATGTAAATATTTCAACTACAGAAATATATACGCATGTGGGAAAAAGAGAGTTGAAAGATATTTATAACAGAGTGAAAATCGGAGACGATGAATAGCTTATAGATTGAAATCTAACAGTAGAAGACTGAAATGTCTGGGGAAATTAAAAAGATTAAAAGTAAATACAAAGGATAAAAAAAGGTTATAATATAAATTTATAGTTATCATTATAACTAAAGAGGTATTATAGATAAGAAGGATGAAAATGAAGTTAAATTTGAAAAATATACCATTTAAAGAAACTAATTTAATTTTTGGATTAGTTTTTATATATATATTGGTTTTACCAAAGTTTTTCCCACTAAGCAGTGTAATGACTGCTATTTTCGTGGGAGTCTATTGTTATAACACAAATAAAAAAGGATTTAGTAAATCTAGAGCATTAAGAAGATATATTTTATATTTTATATCTTTAGTTCTTTTACTATTTATTTGTTATTTTTCTACACATAATATAATAATTTTAATAGTGTCATCTTTTGTGGTAACTTTTGTACTTACATTTTTTGGAATGGAAGAATATATACCGGGATTAAAAGATTATTTTCCTACATTATATGTATTTGCATTATATCAGGGGAATATGAAAACTTTAGATTTAGTGTACTCTAGGGCAAGTGTAATATTTATTGCTATTCTTATATCTGCGATCTATGGGATTATTATGAATAAAGGAAGACCTATTGACAGAATAAAAGGCTGTATAAATGATTATATTCAGTGTAGTATAAATGAAGTGAACGAGTATTTAAGCGGCAATAAAAAGAATTATGAAAAAGTCATAGAAGCAACAAGAGAAGCATATAATCAATGTTTAAAAGAATACTATAAGTCAAGTGAGGGAATTTATTTAGTATCTTTACAAAGTAGAGAACTAATGAGACTAATGTTGAAACTTCACTTTTTAATAGAAAATATACGTATTAATCCTAATTCAGATAAAAATAAATTGACTGAGATGTCATATTTTTTTGGAATTTTACTCAGACAAACTAATAGTTTTAATGAAAATGACTTTGTTTGGAATGGAAAGGAAAGAGTTCAATTTTTAAGTGATGTCTATGACTTAAAAAAAATGGTATTTGAAAAAAAAGAGGTAAGAATAAAAACTAATTTTCTCTTTTTTTATAGAAAAGATGAATTGATGTACTGGATAAAAGCTAACTTTAATAAAAGGTCTATACTATTTAGATATGCTACAAGATTATCAATACTAATGACTGCATCTTTTCTTACAGCAAAGCTTTTAGGTTCTTCATTAGGTTACTGGCTTCCATTGACAAGTGTTCTTTTATCACAGCCATATTTTGAAGAAACTCATAAAAGAGTATTTGCAAGAGTATTAGGAACATTTATAGGTTTATTTTTAGCTTCATATTTTTTACAGGATATCACATCACAAACTGTAATATATGCTCTAGTACTAATACTAAATTATATAATTTTTCTAATAGTAGGTATAAATTATTTTATAGCTGTTATAGTAATAACAATTTCTGCGATGCTTTCTATCAAAGGTGTACAAACGCAGGAAGTTTTATTTTGGAATAGAGCAGTTCTAACATTTTTGGCTGGTTTATATTCATTTTTAGTAAGTTATATATTTAAGAGTAATGCACAAAAGGAAATAAAGTATAATTTTACAAATTTGATAAAAGTAAGAATAGAAATGTTAGATCTAATAGTAAATTTACATAAGGGTGCTAAAGGAAATAGAAAATTTGACAGGTTAATGATAAATTCAAATATGTATAGGGAAAAAATAATATTTCAGCTAAATAAGCAAAGTGATAAAGATAAAGAGAATATAGAATTTTTAGGAATAGACACTATAATGACTGAGAGGCTTGTTGCTCTTCATACTATGGTTGATATACAAAAACTAACTAAAGATGAGATAAGAAAATTATTTTTATTAAGAAAAGTCTGGCTTTATTCATACACATTTTTTAATAGTGGGAATATTGTAAATACGAAAGACTTTTTAGAATTAAGTTTAAATGTAAAGAGAATAATAGAAGAAGATAATGAAGAAATAACAAGATTATTATCAATAAGTTATTATTATCTATTAAAAGTAATTAAATATAGCAAAAATGATAGTAAACAAAAAAGAAAGTTGAACTTTTTTATGAAAGTATCAAAAAGATAGAAACTATTTCAAAATTTATTTTGAGAGTAGTTTCTTTTTTTGTGTAAATATTAGACATCACAAAAATTTGACTTAAAATAATAAATGAAATATAATTTAATAAAATAAACAAGAAGGAGTCACTAAATGAAAAAAATCATATTATTTGTTTTATTAAGTACGCTAATGTTTAGTAAATATAGAGCAGAGAAGAATAAAGTTTATTACAATAATATACTAATTAAAAAAGTTAATGTAAGAAGTTTTGAAATATTATCTGATTATTATGCAAGAGATAAGAATACAGTGTATTATCAAGGAGATATACTAGAAAACTCAGATGTAAAAACTTTTAAAATTTTAGATGAGTTTTATGCAAAAGATAAATATTATGTTTATTATGGAATAGATAAGGTTCACGGAGCAGATTCTATGACTTTTAAAGCATTTGGAAGTGGATATGGAAAAGATAAATCTATTGGATTTCAATATGGTCAAATGATTATGCCTCCTTATCCTCTAGATGATAAATAAAAAAATATTTAATTAAATTTAAAATCAAGATATGGAAATAATGAATCAAATA
>JAGOZX010000055.1 GCA_018058425.1 Sebaldella sp. | reverse complement strand
GTTGGGTGTTCATAGTGGTATTATACCATATTATGAATAGAAAATGAGCCTTTCGGCTCATTTTTTACTGTCTTTTTTTTGTTCTGTCCTCTTTTTGGGGTACAGTTCATTTTGAGACAGCCCCTTTTTTATTTTACTTCTAAATAATTTATTCAACTTTTGAAAAAAGAATTTATTGTTTCAAATAAGCATAATAAAAACTGGTAATCCCACCAATAGGCTTTCTTATAATTCCACTAATATCATTTCTCCTATAATGATTTTCAGCAGAAAAATATAAAGGTGAAATAATTGCTTCTGAAATTAGTAACTTTTCTGCTTTTGCCAATATTTCCATTCTAAGTTTTAAATTTTTTTCATTAAGAGCAGTTTGTATTAAATCATCATATTTTATTGAAAAAGACTCATCAAAACTAGAATCATTTTTTTCATACCATTTTGATAGATAAGTATATGGATCGTTATACTTAGGACTCCATGTACTTAAAACCATTTCAAAATCACCTTTTCTTGTCCTAAAAAGCCTATCTTTAAATGCAACTATTTCAACTTTTACCTCTATATCAAGCTTCGTCCTTAACTCTTCTTGTAAAAATTGAATTTCTTTTATCTCTGTGGAAGAGTTTCCAGCAAGTAGTGTAAGAGATAACTTTTCTACATTTAATTCTTTAAGTGCTTTATTATAGTATTTTTTCGCTTCATTAAGATTATTATTCTCAAAATACTCAGTATCAGGATTCTCTTCTCTAAAAGTTTTATCATACCCTTTTATATTGTATCCTATAATAGACTTTGATACTATAGATCCATCATTTTTAATTTTTTCCACATATTTTTCTCTATCAATACCAATAGTTATAGCTTTTCTTAAATTTTTATTTTTAAGGTATTTATCTTTAAGATTAAATTCAATAAACCATACTCTTCCATTCATAAAAGTATCCACAGTATTAGCTTTTTTATATTTTTCCAATGATTCTGTATCAATTCTTGTCATATCTATTTCATTATTTTCTATAAGACTGTTAAGAGAAGCATAATCACTATAGGTCACGAGTTTAATTTCGGGTATTTTTATCTGTTTTTCATTCCAATAATAAGGGTTTTTTTCTAAAAAAATCTCACTGCCATTTTTTAAAGTTTTAATTTTATAAGGCCCATTATATAAAAAAGAATTTATATCCAGCGCAAAAGACCCTATTTTTTCTTCAAAAAAACTCTTCTTTAAAGGCATAGATATAGGTAATGTAAGAATATATTTAAAAAATGGAGTTGGCTTTTCAAGTGTAATTATAAGTGTCTTTTCATCAATCACTTTTATTCCCAACTCTTTTTCGCTTACACTTCCTTTATAAAAGTTTTCAGCATTTTTTATATAAAATAACATATCTGCATGAGTAGCAGCAGTTTTAGGATTTAAAACCCTTTTAAAAGCATAAAGAAAGTCATAGGCAGTTATCTGTGATCCATCACTCCATCTCACATCTTTTTTTAGGTAAAAAATTAAATCATTTTCTTTTTCCTCCCATTTTTCTGCCACCCCTCCTACTAAATTTCCATTTTGATCTTCTCTCAGAAGTCCTTCATATATCATATCATCGACCTGCATTGCCAAAGTCTCTGAAAATAAATGGGGATCTAGTGACTCAGGAAAGTTTCCTAGATTATAGATAATATAGCTTCTTGTATACTTACTTTTTTTTGAATGTTTATAAGTGAAACAAAATATAAGTAGCAAAAAGAGAAATATAAAAAGAAACAACCTTTTAATCTTCATTTATTCCTCCTTTCTTTATGTCCTTTTAAAATAAATAATATAAATAAAGGAGCATAAAAAATTATGTAATCTTACTATAGAAGTTCTAAAATTATTAGAATTTCCACACCTTAAACATAAGTTTCTTTGCTCCCATTAAATTTATATTATCTCAAACTTCACTAAAGCATTATAAATTCCATCTTCTTCTATGTGATCCGTCACATAATCAGAAACTTTTTTTAATTCTTCTGTTCCATTTCCCATAGCAACGCCTATTTTCGACGCTTCCATTAACTCTATATCATTATCTCCATCTCCAAAAAACATGATTTCAGAAAAATCTAAACCTAATTTTTTCAATAAAACTTCTACACCAGTTCTTTTTGATACATCATTAGAAATTATATCTACTCCCTCTTCGCCCCATCTTAAGCTTCTCATATCTTTTTCTCTTGCACTTTCTACTACCTTGTTGTCCAAAGCTTCTTTAGCAAAAACCCATAATAAATTTCCATCAATATTATCAGCTCTCTCTAGTTTTTTCACTTTATAGTCATTATTTATAACAAACATATCAGCTAATTCACTAGCATCACAACTTAAATATGTATCTTCATTTGTAACAACTGCATAAGCTAAATCATGTTCTTCTGCCATGTCAAATATATGATTAATTTTTTCATGTCCCAGTCTTTTATCTAAAATAATCTCTCCATTTGCCCATGTCACATGCCCATTTAAGAACACTCCATTTTCTATCTTTAACTCATCAATATATTTTTTTATGGTATACATGGGTCTTCCAGTTGCCATAATTGGTATTATATTTTTCAAATGTAATAATTCCAATGCTTTTCTTGTACTTTCTATCATTTTATTTGTTTTTTTTGATACTAATGTATCATCAAAATCGAAAAATACTGCTTTTATCATGCTTTCCTCCTAAAATTTTACCCTTTTATTTTAATAATTGGGTAACATGTTTTACAACTTCTATGTACTACAAAAAAGCTCAAGAAGAGAATTAATCATTTTTTAAACAAATTCCCATCCCCTGAACTTTTAAATATTTATAATTTAAAAATATAATATATAGATTTTTTAAAATTCTCTCTCTTCTGTCATACTATCATCCATATCTTCATATCCCACTCCACTAGGAATAATAGTAAATACTTTATCCGTGATTTTTGATAACTGAGCGTCCATTGCATAAGATGTTCCACTAACGAAATCAATTACTCTCTGACCTATCTCAAAACCTAAAAATTCTAAACTAAAAGTAACAACTTTTTTTTCCTTGATAGAGTCAGCAATTAATCTAGAATCTTCAAATGTTTTCGGCCTGATTATAGAAACTGAACTCACTCTCATCTTACCTCCCTCTTCTCTTCTTCCTCCACCAAAGATATTAACAATCTTTCTATTGCTATCATCATTTAGATTCGTCTCTATTGGTTGAGATTTTATTTGTATATGTCTTCTTGGCTCATATTCTTCTTCTAATTCATCTTTTTCATCATAATTCATGCCTATCATCTCTAATATTTTTTTGAACACCTTTTTTCCCTCCTATTCAAAGAATTTGCTTCCAATCCTGATAATTGTAGCCCCTTCTTTCAACGCTTCTATATAATCATTTGACATTCCCATTGATAATTCCTCTAACTCTAAATTATACTTTTTATTTAAGTTGTCTTTTATTTCTACTACTTCTCTAAAATAACTTCTTAATTTTTCAGTATCCTCTATAAGAGGTGCCATAGTCATTAATCCTTTTATTTTAACATTTGTAGCTTCAATCTTAAATAAATTTTCTAATTCTAGTATATCAAATCCTGTCTTTGTTTCTTCATTGCTCACATTTACCTGTATTAATATGTTCACAATTCTATTTATCTCACTTGCTTTCTTATTAATTTCTTCAAATAAAGAAATTGAGTCAACAGAATGTATTAAATTAACATGCTTAATTATATACTTTATTTTATTTTTTTGCAAGCGTCCAATAAAATCCCATTTTAAAGTCTCATTTTCTAAGCTTTCTAGCTTATCCCTGAAAACTTGGGCTTTATTTTCCCCAAAATAACTAAATCCCATATCAATTATTTTTTTATGTTCTTCTATATTTAAATATTTAGTCACAAATAAAATTTTTACCTTTTCTGGATAAGGAGAATATTTTTTTACATCATTTTCAACTTTTTCATAGTTTTTTAAAATTACTTCTTTATTTATATCCATAAACTCACTCCCTTAAATAAATTCAACAAAAACATCATTTGCCAGCATTATTCCTCTTTTGCTTAACTTTAGCCTATTACCCTCTAGTTCTAAAAGTCCTTTTTTTATTAATACTTCTATTCTTTCATCTTTAAAATACTCTATTCCTGTATCTAATAGACGTAAACCTAAGATTATTTTCATTTTTTCTTTTTCAACATTATCAACTATTTCAATACTTTTAATATCAATAGGTCTATTTCCACTATCTATTTCTTTATAATACTTATAAAAGTTTTTTATGTTTTTATATCTCTTATTTTCAAAATTACTTGCTGAATTCAGTCCTAGTCCTATAAACTCTTTATTTTCCCAATATTTTGTATTATGTCTTGCTTTTTTATTTTCTTTTGCAAAGTTTGAAATTTCATAGTGTGTATAACCCAATGAAGAAAGTGTGTCAATGATTACTTCATACATCTCTGCTTCTAAATCATTATCTATCTCATCAATTAGACCTTTTTGTTTTTGAGCCCAAAAATAAGTACCATTTTCCCAAATAAGTGAATAAATAGAAATATGATCAGGTTTTAACTCCTTTATCATTTCTAAATCAGCATATAGATCATCCATTGTTTGATTGGGTACTCCAAACATCAAATCAATAGTTATATTATCAAAACCAGCTTCTCTTGCATCAAAATAAGTCTTTATTGCTTCTTTTCTATCATGATTTCTTCCGAGACTTTTCAAAATATGGTCTTGAAAGCTTTGAATTCCTATACTTAATCTATTTATTCCTATTTCTCTATATCTCAAAAAATCTTTTTTACTTAAATTTTTTGGATTAATTTCCACAGTAATTTCTGATGTTTCACTTACTTTTATTACTTCTAAAATACTTCTAAAATTTTCTATACTTAAAAGAGAAGGAGTTCCTCCTCCAAAATAAACTGTATCATACTCAATAACTGGATACAGTTTAAATTCTTTTATTAAGTAATTAGAGTAATAATCAATCTCATTTTCCATATTTATAAATGTCCAAAAATCACAGTAAAGACATTTTTTATCACAAAATGGAATATGTATATATAATGCATCCATAATTTTCCTTATAATTTCAAAGTCTCTGTAAAGTCTTTCATTGTTTTAGATAGTTTCTTATTTACTAGCTCTTCCGATTTATCATTTACACTAAAATAAAATTTTATTTTAGGTTCAGTTCCAGAAGGTCTCGCAGTAATATAAGTATTATCTTCTAAAATAAACTGTATCACATTCTCTACAGGAAGGTTAATATCTTTTTCTGTTCCTGTTTCCATATCTTTTTCTTTTCTTAAATAAAAATCTTTTATTGTTTTGACTTTTTTATCTAAAATTTTATCTTTTACATTTTCACGTAAATCTGTCATCAAAGTAGCCATTTTTTCTATACCATCTTTTCCTGTTAAAGTAAAAGACTCTATTCCTTCTAGATAAAATCCATATTTTTCATAAAATTTTTCTAATTCATCACATATTGTTGTTCCCATTGACTCATAATATGCCGCCATTTCAGCGACCACTAAGCTCGTAACTATTGCATCCTTATCTCTTGCATGAGTTCCGATTAAATATCCATAACTTTCTTCAAATCCAAATAAATAAGAACCTTCTACTTCTTTTGATTCAAACTGTCTTATCTTTTGACCTATATATTTGAACCCAGTTAAAGTTTTTATTACTCCCACATTTTCAGCAGGCCCTACTACATCTATCATTGGAGTAGAAACAACTGTTGTTATTACCTTAGCATCTTTTGAAATATCTTTTTTATTATTTAAGATATATTGAAGTAATAAAAGTCCTACTTGATTTCCATTTGGATAATACCAGCTTCCATCCTTAGTCTTCACAGCTATTCCAATTCTATCTGCATCAGGATCATTAGCCATCACTATTTTAGCACCTATTTCATCTGCAAATTTTATCCCGATTTCAAAAACTGCCTTTTCCTCAGGATTTGCATACTTTACAGTAGGAAACGTTCCATCTGGCTCCTCTTGCTCTTTTACAGGATAAACACTAAATCCTAGTTCGCTTAGAACTCTATTTACAGGTCTTCCTCCTGTACCATGAAGTGGAGTATAAACTATTTTAAAGTTTTCTTTTCCTTTTATATCTTTATTAATAACCTGATTTTTTATAGCTTCTATATATAAATCATCTATTTTATCATCTAATAATATTATAAGTCCTTTTTCTTTTGCTTCTTCTTCTGACATAATTTTTATCTTATTGAAATCTTTTATTTCGTTTACTTCATTAACTATTCCTGAAGCATGAGGCTCTACCACTTGAGCTCCATCTTCCCAATAAACTTTATATCCATTATATTCCACTGGATTATGGCTTGCTGTAACTACAATTCCAGACATACATCCCATTTCTCTTACTCCAAATGAAAGTTCTGGAGTAGATCTTAGATCCTTATAAATATAAGCTTTTATCCCATTTCCTGCCATGACTCTTGCAGTATTTAGAGCATACTCTCTTGAACCTATTCTACAATCATGAGCTATTATTATCCCTTTTTTTAAAGCCTCTTCTTTATTTACAGAAAGCATATAATTAGCTAATCCTTGAGTAGCTTTTCTTACTACATATTTATTTATTCTATTTGTACCTACTCCTCTTATCCCTCTTATTCCACCAGTTCCAAAAGTAAGGTCTTTATAAAATCTATCTTCTATTTCTTTCATATCATTTTTTATGCTTTCTAATTCTTTTCTATCCTCTGCATCAATAAAATCTGAATTCAGCCATTCCTTATATTTATCAGCATAATTTTCCATATTTATCCTCCTGTTTTTTATTAATTTATAATATATAATTCTTCTCATTTTACCATATTTTCCAAAATCTACAAAGATTTTATAGTAATTTTTATAATTCAATGATAGTGAAATGTTATTATCAAATTTAATTATTTAACATCCAATTTTTCTTCTAAGATGTTATAATAATCTATCTATATAATTTAAAGGAGGCTTTATAATATGAACTATTTAAGAAAACTATTTTTTGCTATTCTACTAAGTATATCACTTTTGGCCAGTCCAATTATTATTCCACACAGAGGGGGAACAGGTGAGATGCCTGAAAATACCATTTTTTCATATGAAAAATCTGTAACTCTGGGTTTAAATATCCTAGAGATTGATGTTCAAGTCACAAAAGATGATCAGATAGTCCTATACCATCCCAGAAATTTAGAGGTTTCGACTAATGGAAACGGACTCATCAATGATTATGTTCTAAAAGATATAAAAAAACTTGATGCTGCTTATAAGTTTAAAGTAGATGAGGAGTATCTCTATAGAAATAAAGGACTCACTATTCCAACTTTGAGAGAAACACTTAATAAGTTTCCTAAAACTACATTTATAATTGATATGAAATCTCTTCCCTCTGATAAATTAGTAAAAGCTCTTATTAGTACTATAAAAACTAGTGAATGGAAGAGACTAATATTCTACTCTACAAACAGTGAACACATAAATTTACTAAAATCTCTAGCTCCTCAAGCAATTACATTTGAAGAAAGAAATAAAACTCGTGAAAGACTTCTAAATATTCTATTAGATAATAATGACCTTAAAGACATTAACTCTGATTGGATTGGTTTTGACTATAATAGAAAAATGACAATTGGTGAAGAATTTGCTTTGGGTACTGACAGCAATGATTTTATTATCTATCCATGGAATGAGAAGACAGTCTCTGCTTTAAAAAAACTAAACCCTAATGTTAAAATTGTAGTTTTTGGTGTTGAAACAATTGAAGATTATAATAAAATGGATGAACTAGGAATTTACGCTATTTATACAAATTTTCCTAATAAATTAAAAAGTGCACTAAAAAATTAATAACTTAATAAAAAATACCCTTTTGTTTGTAAAAATGACTAGAGAATTTTTTTTACAGATTGGGTATTTTTTAATACTTAATTTTAAACTAATAGTTATTCCTATAATAGATATTGAGCCCTTTCTAAAAACAACTTATTTTAGAAAAGAGCTCATCTAATATCATGCTTAATTATAAACTACTTTAATTCTGGCCAATATTCTTTGTTAGCTTCTATTAAATCATCCAAAATTAATTTTGCAACACTTGCACTAGGTACTGTTTTAGATAAAGTAATTGCTTGCCAAAGCTTTTCATATGATTTTTCTGCCCAAGCTTCTACTACTAATTTTTCTACAGATACTTGCTGCTCCATTAAGCCTTTTTGAAATTGTGGTATTTTACCCATTACTAATGGCTCTGGTCCTTCTGAACCTACTATACAAGGAATCTCTACCATTGCTGTAGGATCAAAATTCACTATAGCGCCATTATTTTCTACTATTAACAGCATTCTCTCTTTTGTATTATATGAAATAGCTCTAGCTAAATCTACTATATATGAAGCATGTTCATCTATTTCAAATTTAGTATCTTTTGCTGTTCCCTTTTCTTTTATAGACTTACATTCATCAAATATAAACTTTTCTCTTCCATCCATTACTTCATTTGCTCTTGAACGATTTGGATCTGAGTGAGCTACTACATCATCTTGGAATAAGTAATATTTTAAATAAGTATTTGGAAGTGTTCCTTGATCTAACATATAAACATCTTTAGCTTTACCAAATGTGTCATTCCAGCTAGTTTCAATATGTTGCCCTTCTACTTCTGACTGTGGAATATATCCATATTTTTTCACATGTTCCTTTAGTTTTGGCATTAGATCATTTCCAGCCTTATCTCTTATATCTGTCCACCAACCAAAGTGATTTAATCCAAAATATCTAATAACCATATCTTTTCTTGATTCTAATCCTAATATTTGTGCCATTCTTACTTCTATTCCTATTGGCATATCACATATATTAAGTACTTTAGAATTTGGTCTTAATTTTCTAGTCGCCTCTGCTACTATAGCTGCTGGATTTGAATAATTTAGCATCCAGGCATTTGGAGAATACTTTTCCATAAAATCCACTAATTCTATTACAGGACCAATAGATCTCATTCCATAAGCTACTCCTCCAGGCCCACATGTTTCTTGTCCCAATACTCCATGCTTTAAAGGAATTTTTTCATCTTTTTCTCTCATGGCATATTTCCCCACTCTTATATGTGCCATAACAAAGTCTATATCAGTAAAAGCTTCTTTAGGATCAGTTGTTGAGATAAATTCTATGTTAGGAGCTTTTTCTTTTAGTATTACTCTACATGCATCAGCTACAATATCCTGTCTCTCCTTATCGTTATCATAGAATTTTATTTTTCTAATAGGAAGTTTATCCAAGTTATCTAATAACATTAAGATTATTCCCGGAGTAAATGTACTCCCACCACCAGCTACTACAATTGAAAACTTTTTCATAATTATATTCCTCCCAAAATTTTATATATATTTTGTTCCATAAAAACCAACTTTATCTTTCTTTAATTATACTATTCTTTCATTAAATCTTCAAATCTGTCTCTTACTTGAGGAACAGATAAACCAACTACTATTTGTATAGCTTTTCCATTTCTAACCACTCCGTGTGCTCCACCTTCTCTAAAAGCGCCATCAGGTTTTATCTTAGCTTCATCTATAATACTTACTCTTAGTCTGGTTGCACAGTTATTTACTTCTTGTATATTCTCTTTTCCACCTAGAGCATCTAAAAATATTAGCGCTTGATCCATAAAAGCATCTTTATTATTTAAATCCCCTTTTTTAGCTTTGTAGTCTGCTTTTGAATATAACTTTACATCTGCTCCATCATCTTCTTCACGTCCCGGTGTCATAATATTAAACTTCAATATTAAAAACCTAAATACAAAGAAATATATTACTGTAAACATAAGACCTATAAATATTTGAATCAATACTGTACTAGAATGATTTTTAAATAAAGGAATCCAGTTTTGAGTCATTATTTCAATAAGCCCGCCTCCCATATTTCCTACTACTCCAAATGCATACATTACTGTTGCCATAGTTGCTGCTAAAACTGCATGGACTGCGAATAAAGCTGGAGCTATAAATAAAAATGTAAATTCTAATGGTTCTGTTATTCCTGCCATTATAGCTGTTAAGGTTGCAGATACCAGCAATCCTAGAACCATTTTTTTCTTTTCTGGTTTTGCTGTTACATATATTGCAGCTGAAATTCCTGGTATACCAAATATTTTTGAATTTCCATGTAATGCAAATCCACCCTGTGGAAATAGTTGTTTAATTGGTTCTGTAGAAGCTGCAAATTGTGGTAAATGTTCTGCCCAATATTTTGCTATTCCTCCTTCTACTACTGCTGGTCCAAATATAAACGGTCCATAAATAAAATGATGCAATCCTGTAGGAATTAATATTCTTTCTAAAAATGTGTAAAGCCACACTCCAAAGAGCTGTGATGAAATCAAAAATCCTTGCATCGAAGCAATTCCCTCTTGTATTGGAGGCCAAATTAGTGCAGTTAATAATGCACAAGGTATCATAGCAAAGAATGCTATTATTACCACAAATGATGATCCTTGGAAAATCCCTAAAAAATCTGGCAGTTTTGTATCAAAATATCTATTATGTATTGCTATTATTATAGCTGAAATTGCTATTGCCCCTATTATGCTTGTATCTAGAGTTTTTATCCCTGCTATATCAGTTAGTCCACTCATACCTCCTACTTCTTGAGTCATGTCAACTCCAAATCTTCCTCCCCACAAAGTAAGTATAGCGCTTAGAAAATAATTAAATGTAAGATATGATACTAAAGTTTCTAAACAGGCTCTCGCATGTGCTTTTTTTGCTAGACCTATTGGTAGACCAACTGCAAATAGTAACGGCATTTGCCTAAATACAGTCCATCCTCCTTCTTCTATTACTTGAAAAATCTTATACCAAAGATGATCTGGTGTTGCCATTGAACCAAAAATATCTGGATTCTTAAATAAGATAGTAAGCCCTACTACTACACCCGCAAATGCAAATAACATTACCGGAGTAAACATAGCTCCCCCAAATCTTTGTAATTTTTTTAACATTTTACCTCCTATAAAAAATATTTTTATTATTTAATGATTAATAATTATATAATTTTAAAATTAATTTTTATGTTAGAAGTTTCTGTGTTTTTCTAATTTAAGTTTACCTTTATTTACTTTATCTGTCAATAGACCTTCTTTATTTTTTTATCAAATAATTTAAATTATGATTATACATTATATAATTTTAAAATAAAAATAAAATTTAATTTTATTGAAAAAATCTATGAATATTTTTTTGTTTTTTTTCGTTAAAAGTGATATAATTAGTAAATTTTACAATTCTATAGTTTATTTCTGTAGAAAATAATAATTATAAATTTCGTTTTTCTTTTATTTAAGGAGTGAATATGGGAGAGGTTTTAAAAAATATTTTTGAAAAAAACTTTGAAAATTTTACAGTTAATGTAGTTTTTGATAGAAATTTTTCAAAAAATGAGAAAAGATTTTTAGAAATTCTTTTTTTTAATTTTGATACTGATTCATTTTATATGAATTTTGATATTACAAATTTAAAAAAAGTATTGAATTACAAAACAGATATTAAGCTTTTGGAATTTTTTGAAAAACTTATGAATAAAAGACTTCGTTATACTATCTTTGATAAAGAAACTGAACTCTATAGTGGTCTTTTTCCAATTATAAGTTCATGTTTTAGAAGTGATGAAAAGATAAGTATCAGTGTACCAGAAGAATTAAAAATGTCTTTTAAAGAAAATACTTTTTTTTCTTATTTTAACTTTGATAAATATATATTTATGGAGGAAGTTTCATCCTTAAAGTTATACGAGTACATTATTTCTCTTACTTTAAAGGACTTTATATCTATTTCATTATCTGAATTAAAAGATATTTTAGACTTAAAAGATTCCTATACTAGGTTTTTTGACTTTGAAAAGTATATTTTAAAAAAGATAATAAAAGATATAAATATTTTTACTGATTTAAAAATTGAATATAAAAAACCTCAGTCATCTAATACTATCATTCAGTTTTATTTCACTAAAAATGAAAACAGTCTTCATAATACATATAATAATGGAGCCAAAAAGATAATGAAAATTATTGAAGATAAAGTGGATAATCCTAAATTAATTACTAATTTAATCTCTAATTATATAATGAAAAAGGGATATGACTATGTATACGATAATTCTTTATTTACATATTCTTTAAAAGATATACAAAACTTTGATCTACAGTTAAAGAAAGCTCTCTTATATGATCATACTGATTTTGAAAAGAAACAAAAAGATATTTTTATTTTATTCTTTGAAAAATATGAAACATATAAGAATTCTTTACTTTTATATAATGATCTATATAAATATTTAAATAAAATCCTATATATGAGTCCTCTTTTAGAGGAACTGTATTCTTTCGATATTGTTACAGCTATTAGAAATTTACAAGATAAAGAGATTTTCGAATATAAAAATGTAGATTTAAAAATTTTTATACAATATTCTGAAAATAAAAAAAGTCTTGTACAGCTTTTTTTCAAAGAAAAATTGATAAATTCTTCTATATAAAGTGAAGTATATTATTAAGAAATATAGAGAATATTTATAAGGAATAGAATTTAATGTCTTATACTATAATACAAAAAAGCGTCCTTAAATGGACGCTCTAATTTATATTTACTTTTTATAATTTGGGAAATTTTAACTTAAGGTCTTTTCTCCAAACTTTTTTACTTCCACTCTTTTATTGAAGAAATATAGCTAATGATACACTCTTCAATTAATTCCAGAGACATAACCCTTCTTCCTGTCATTCTGAGGAGAGAATCGACGTGAGAATCTCAAACAAACCTCCACTTAAAACCTATAAGGCTATAAAATGTTACCTTATCCCTAAACCACCTAAACCAAACAAACAAATTCTCCATTTTCATTAATTTCATATGGAACCCAAGCAATAGAAAATCTTTGTACTGTTATATCAGTTTTTCTTGGAGCTATACTTACAGTTTCTACAAGTAAACTATCTGGATTAAAACTATTTTGTATATTATCAATATCCTTTTGAAATTCTGCTTCAATTTCTTTTAACTTATCATTTTGTATACCATACTCTTCTGTAACTCTGTCAACATCAGACTTTTCTTTTCCACTTTTACCTAAACCCTTTATTGCAGTTGCTGCTCTCCCAACACTAGAAGACTTTCTACCTCCTAAAAAAGCTCCAAAAATAGTAGACCCAATATTCACTAAATTAGTCATATTTTTTTGTTTATAGTCTTCTTTTTCTTTCTCAATACTCTGTTCTAGCTTTCTTAACTTCTCTTTTTGACTATTTATTTTATCATTGTATTTTACTTTTAATTTTTCCAATTCTATATCTTTTTTCTCTCTTAAAGAGTGAGAAATTCTACCTTTAAATAAACCTTCATCTTCATCAGCACTAGAATAACTTTTAAAATCTTTACTATAAAATACCTTTAATGGATTTGCTTCATAAATAAAAGACTTAAATTCTTTTTCTAATTTTGAAATAACATCTTTATTCCCTAATTTTGATGGTAAGTTTTCAAATGTAAAGCTTTCATATGCATTTTGACTAGAACTAATTTCCTTAATTAGCGTACTTTCATTAAATACAGCCAGAGAATCCTCATCTAAAGGGATTAAAAAACTTTGTGTACTCCAAATATCCACATCTGATGCCTTTACAAAGTGTGACTTTCCTATTCCCAAAATATTTGGTCTGTATATTAATTTATTATTTTTATTATATTCTTTATTTATTTGAAGAAAAGTTTCCTCTATTCCTTGTGGTATAATAGGTTTTTTATTATCTACTTTTACCTCACTCTGAACGACTTCTTTATTTTGTGATATTGTAGAATTTATATTTACAGATTCTGCTTTTTTGTCTTTCATCAATTCTTCTATTTGAGGTTTTGTTATTGGTCCTCTTAAATAATTAAGCGCCCATCTAGTCTGAAAAATTTCAGGATGATCATCATTTGAATTATTTACCAAGAAAACTCTATTATCTAAATTAGAAATTATATTTTCCAATTTACTTTTATCCATATGATTCTCACTACCTGAGTTTATACTTTGAAGCCCTTCAATCATACGTGCCTTATCTCTTTCAGTCTGCAGTCTTCCGATAAACCAAGTTCCAATATTAGAAAGCCCTTTATAATCAATATCAACTGGATTTTGAGTTGCTAACATAACACCTAATCCAAAAGCTCTTGCTTGTTTTAATAATGTTAACATTGGCTGCTTTGATGGTGGATTTGATGTAGGAGGAAAATATCCAAAAATCTCATCCATGTACAGAAGTGCCCTTAGGCTTGAAGTTCCTTGCTGTGTTCTCATCCAAGAAACTAATTCATTTAATAACATAGTAACAAAAAACATTCTTTCTTTATCTGATAAATGAGCTATTGAAAATATTGATATTTTAGGTTTTCCATCTTTATTATATAAAAACTTTGAAATATCTAAACTCTCTCCTTCCAACCATGCTGAAAAAGATGGTGATGCCAGTATAGAATTTATTTTTATAGAGAGTTCCATTCTTTCTTTTTGAGAGAAAAAAGTTTCTATATCAAAAACTCCAACACTATTAAACGGTGGTTGCTGTATTGAACGTATTAAGTCTGCCAAAGTCAAATTCTTTCCCTCTAACCAAGAATGTGACAGGATATTTGATATAAGAATATGTTCCTTGCTTTGCAATGGATCAGCTTCTATACCCACAAGTGACAATAATCCTGAAGCTGTAGTTTGTATCTTTTCATTAAATGCTTCACTGTCATTCATTACTTGTTCTGATGGCACATCAAAAGATTTTAGAGCTGTCACAGGTATTCCAGCCTTACTTCCAGGAGTATAGATCATAACCTCAGAGCTATCTTTATAAAGCTTTATTCTTTCTCCATCTTCATCCCAGCTTTGTAATCCATTTTTCCATGATTCAGAAACAGACTTAGCATAATCTTCTAAACTTAACCCTTTTTTATCTGCTTCTTCTTGACTGACCCACGGCTTAAAATCTTCTGGTTTCAAGTCTGGGAAACTAAGCATTAGATTGCCAAGATCGCCCTTTGGGTCAATAGCTATCACAGGGATGCCATCTATAGCTGCTTCTTCGATTAAAGATAAACAGAGACCCGTTTTACCGCTTCCTGTCATTCCCACACAGAGTCCATGAGTTGTTAAATCTTTAGAATCATATAAAAAATAATCATTTAATAATTCTTTTTTATCAATATCATATTTTTTACCAAGATAAAAAGATCCTAGTTTTTCATAATCCACTTTAGCCATAAAATACTCTCCTTAGATATACAAATATTATTTAAGATATTATAAAACTTTTTTATGTTTAAGTCCAATATTTTTGATATATTTTAGGGCTGGTCTATTTTTAGGTTTGGAGCTGGAGGGGATTAAGTTGTTTATTGGGGAGATTTCATTTATTCAAAAGTAAAAAGTATATCTTTCCCATTTGTCATTCTGAGGCGCGAAGCAACGTGAGAATCTTTTAATGGTAATTACTCAACAATGAACTGTCCTAAAATACTCTTTATAAGACAAAAAGTGCAAGAACTTAATCCTGCACTCTTTGACTATTTATATTTATAATACATTTTCTTTTCTATAAATTTCCCCTCTGGATCAAAGTAGTAATTTTCATTTCCTATTGATGAGGTATATTCTTTTACTTCTTCTCCATATAGCGTACTTTTTATTCCCAATGGATTTGAAACTTCTATTTTTTCTAAGTTTTCTTTTTTATTGAATATGTATGTTATTGAACCTAAATATTTTTTTTCTTCATTTCTAACAGTTATTCGATATCTTTCTAACTTGTTATTTTTAAACCACATTGATGGACCTCCATCTATAATTAAGAAAGTTACCATTTTCCCAGAAGATTCATATGATAAATATTTCAAAAACTTTTTTTCTGAAAAAAAGCTTTCATTATAAAATATTCTTTTTCCTTCTCTATAAAGTAAACACTTTTCAATTTTCTCTTCTATTTCACATAAATAATACTTATCTTTTTCTATATATTCTTTTCCATCTATTATTGCCTTAATATCTTTCCTCTCTCCACCTTTCATATTAAAGTCTTTACTTAATATTCCCCTATTTTCTTCCAAAACATCTTTTATTTCACTTAGTAGCTCATCCTTTGAATATTTGAAAAACAACACTCCATTTTCCTCTAATATTTCATATTCATTTCCATAAACATAACCACATAAGATTATAAATATTACTATAAATATTTTTTTCATTTTACACTCCCTTTAATAACTATTTCTATAAGAAAGTTGGTCTTCATTTAAATTTTATATCTATTCACTAAATTGCTCTATTAATTTTTTATTTACATTTCTTATTTCATGTGAGTAATAAAACTCTTCAAATACTTCGTCACTTAGTTTTAATTCTTTTATTTTTAGATTTTTCAAGTCTAATATGTAAATTTTTCTTCCTTTATTTCCATATTCATTAATATTTTCATATGGACTTAGGGTTGAATAAATTACTTTTTGATCATTATCTATTAATGTTTCTAAGAATACTGCCGTTTGTGCAAATTCTTTTAATATTTCAATTTTTTCTGTTTTTAAATCATATTTATATAATCTATTATCTTTTATTGTTCCACTCAAACTACCCATCCCTAAAATAAATGTTTTATTTTTATTTATTAAGGCTGGGCTAAAAACCTCTTTTATATTTTTATTATTAAATTCGTCACTTCCATCTTTATGCCTTATTAAATATAATTCTTTTTTTCCATAACTATACTTCAGTGTTTTTCTATCTTGATGATTACTTAGTTTAAAAAATGCCACTGCTCCATTTTTAGACTCTTGAATTTCTTCCACCATTTCTTCTTCTTGATCATATTCATATGTTGGATACTCTTCTATAGCTAGATAATTAAAATTTTCATCATATACCCCCATTATTACTATTTTAGTTAAAGAAAATTGAGATTGTGGTGTTACAAATCCAACTTCATAATATACATTATATACTTTTTTATTCTCATCATATTCCGCATATTTTATTACTACTTCTCTATAATTTCCTATAAATACTATCTTTCTTTTTTTTATTATTTCTTCTAAATTTACATTATCACCTATACATAATTTTTTTTGCTTAATTTTTCTTATTCCTAAAGAAGTTATATCATATAATATTACACTATCTGGATTATAAAATAACTTTTTTTCTCCTAACAACATTGTAAATAATAATAAATAAATAAGTAATTTTTTCAACATTTTCCCTCCTACTTCTTAAGATTTTTTTTTATTGTTTCAAAATAAATCTGATTTATTAATGGTAATTTGCTCATTTCTTCCTTTGTACGTGGTTGGAGACTACTTAAAGGATGTCTATCATCACTAACATTCATACTATCTACTTCTACTGGATTTGCACTATAAAAAACTCCTTCTCTAAAATAATATGAATATGAATTTCCAATATTTAATCCAAATAAAGAAACCTCATTTTTCATCCCTTCATTTTGTATTTTATCAATATTTTTTACTAAAAAATATTGTGATCCATGATTATATTCATGAAAAACATGCGGCAATGTTGTGTCTAATCCTTTATCTCCAATCAAGATTTGATGAGTATTGGGTAAATAAGATGCATAACTTATTTTCGTTCCGTCACTAAGTTGAGATATTGCTTTTGGATTTTCCATTTTAGGAATATCATTTGAAAATAATATTACGTTTAGTATATTTCCCTTATTTAAGTATGAATTCAAACTTGTATTATAATTATCTGTTATTAATCCAAACATTTGATCATATAATTTAAGTTTTTTTGTTTCATCAATATTTAATTTTCCAGTATTAGAATCAAAAGTTCCTGAAACTATATCACTAAAATTTTTATTTTCTCCTAAATAATTTTTTTCTGTATATAATGAATTAAATGATGCCTTTACCCAATCTTTTTGAAATTCAAGATATGTTTCATTAGTTGGATGCTCTAGCGCTAATAATGCATAGATATTCGCTATTGTACTTAAATCTTTTTCTTCATAGACGCCATTTGATTTAGAGTCATATATTCCTTTTATTTCATCAACAACAGCTTTTTCATTTATTATTCTTTTTCCATCTTCAACTACATATAATGGATCTTTTTTTTCTTTTTCTCTTCTTTCGTTTATTCCTGTTAGTAAATCTTCATTTAAATTTTGCTCAAACCCCTCTCTTTCAATGTCACTCAAATATAATACGTTAACCTGCTCTTTATACTCATTTAAAATAAATTTTTCATTTTCTGTTAAAACAGAACCTTTTTCTTCTTTTTCTAATAAAGTATCTATTATTCCTTTATCCTTATTCAAAATATAAGCAATCGTATCTATTTTTAATTCAATAGTTTCTAAAGAGTTTTTAAATTCCTCTCTTCCTTCTTTTGTAGCTAATGCCAACACACCAGATTCCACAAAAGTATTATAATATCCAGAATCCTTATCCTTAGTTGTTTCCTGTACATTATTTATATCTCTGTTTATCTCATCTCCTGTAGACTTTCCTATCTCTACATTCCCAATTACTGTATTATGCGTTATTCCAGCCTTATTTTTATCTTGATATTCTACTCCTACTCCACCTGTACCTACTGTTCCACCAGTCACATTGTAAGTATCACTATTCTTTAAATCTTTTCCTTCATATTCTTTTATCTTTATCTTTCCATTATCTTCTGTTCCTATTATTGCTCCTGTATTTGTTGCTTTTCCTATTGAAAGATCTGATCCTT
>JAGOZX010000124.1 GCA_018058425.1 Sebaldella sp. | reverse complement strand
ATTTAGTATAATTAATTTGCATAAGTAAAATTCCTTTCTGTATTGTTTTCCCAAAAACATAATACTATTGAATTTTTACTTATGCAATTTTTTTTTACTTTTCCACCCCACTAAATAGTATACAACCCTTTAGGATAAAAAAACTTTATTTTAAAAGGGTACTCTAAAAATATTTTGATAATACATGTTTGAAATAAAAATAAAAACTCAAAAATTATAAAAACTACTCAATCATAAATATTGACAAAATCCAATAAAAATGGTATTTTATTATAAAAATGAAATATTATTTTAGAGTGTTTTCAAATGTAGAAATTTTATATATTAATTTTTTAAATTTAATAATATTTAAGAAATTTACTGGGAAATTTCAAATGTAGTTTTTAGAAAAATTGCGTAATATGGGGAACTAAGCAAAATTTTTCCTCATTTTTTTCTTTACAAATGCTAAAAATAAATAAGAAAATTATTAGAAATTTTTGAGTTAATTTTTTTATTCATATAACTTGGAGGTTAGAAATGTCAGAATTAAGTAAAAGTTATTCACCAAAAGAAATAGAAGAAAAATGGTATAAACTCTGGGAAGAAAGAGGTTATTTTAATGCGCAGCATAATAATGATAAACCTGGATACTCAATAGTTATACCACCACCAAATGTAACAGGAATATTACATATGGGTCATATATTAAATAATTCAATACAAGATACTATAATAAGATGGAAAAGAATGTCAGGTTTTGATACTTTATGGATGCCGGGAATGGATCATGCTGGTATTGCTACGCAAAATAAAGTAGAGAGATGGCTATTAGACGAGGGATCTTCTAAGGAAGAAATTGGAAGAGAAGCTTTTTTAGAAAAAACATGGGAATGGAAAGAAAAGCATGGAGGAATTATCTCTAATCAATTAAGAAAGCTAGGTGCTTCACTTGATTGGTCAAGAGAGAGATTTACTATGGATGAAGGATTATCAGATGCTGTAAAAGAAGTATTTGTAAAACTTTATAATGATGGATTGATATACAAAGGTGAGTATGTAGTTAACTGGTGTCCTAAGGATCAAACAGCGCTTGCTGACGACGAGATAGAGCATGAAGAGGTAAATGGTAAGATATGGCAGATAAAGTACCCTGTAAAGGACAGCAGTGAGTTTTTAACGATTGCCACTACTAGACCAGAAACTATGTTAGGAGATACTGGAGTAGCAGTAAACCCAAATGATGAAAGATATAAACATCTAGTAGGTAAAAGCGTTATTCTACCATTATTAGACAGAGAAATACCAATAGTGGCTGATGAATATGTAGATATGGCATTTGGAACAGGTGCGGTAAAAATGACTCCGTCACATGATCCTAATGACTTTGAAGTAGCTAAAAGAACAAATCTTCCTTTATTAAATATAATGGAAAAAGATGGTTCGATAAATGAAAATGGTGGAAAATATAAGGGCTTAGATAGATTTGTTGCTAGAAAGCAAATTATAAAAGACTTAGAAGAGTTAGGATTATTAGGTGAAATAAAAGAACATCATCATGCAGTGGGTCACTGTTATAGATGTGGGACAATAATAGAGCCTAGAGTTTCAGAGCAATGGTTTGTAAAAATGAAGCCGCTTGCAGAAAAAGCTTTAGAAGTAGTAAAAAATCAAGAAATAAATATATCACCACAAAGATGGGTAAAGGTATATTATAACTGGCTTGATAATATTAGAGATTGGTGTATATCAAGACAACTTTGGTGGGGACATAGAATACCAGCATATTATTCTGAAGATGGAACAATGTTTGTAGCTAAATCTCTAGAAGAGGCAATGGCTCAAGCAAAAGAAAAGTATGGTATGGAAGTTTCACTAAGAGAAGAAACTGATGTATTAGATACTTGGTTTTCATCACAGTTATGGCCGTTTTCGACTATGGGCTGGCCAAATGAAACAACGGATTTTAAAAAGTTTTTCCCTACAAATGCCTTAGTTACAGGAGCAGATATTTTATTTTTCTGGGTAGCTAGAATGATAATGATAAGTGAGTATTTATTTGATAAAGTTCCATTTAACTATGTTTATTTACATGGAATAATTAGAGATGAACAAGGAAGAAAGATGAGTAAGTCACTTGGAAATTCACCTGATCCATTAGACTTAATCGATAAGTATGGTGCTGATGCAATAAGATTTAGCCTATTATATAATACTTCACAAGGACAGGATATATTATTCTCAGAAAAACTTTTAGAAATGGGTGCTAATTTTTCAAATAAAGTTTGGAATGTTTCTAAGTTTGTTTTACAAAACCTAGAAGACTTTGATACAAATGTATCTATTCTAGACCTAGACTTTAAATTAGAAGATAGATGGATTCTTTCAAAGTTACAAAAAACAGCAAAAAGAGTAAATGATTATTTAGATAATTATGAACTGGATAATGCAGCTAAGTGTACTTATGAATTTTTCAGAGGAGAGTTCTGTGACTGGTATGTAGAAACTGCAAAACCAAGAGTTTATGGTGATGATGAAAATGATAAAAAGACTGCACAATGGGTATTAAGACATGTTTTAGATAATGGATTAAAACTGCTTCATCCTTTTATGCCTTATATTACAGAAGAATTATGGCAAAAAGTAAAAATTGATGGAGATTCTATAATGTTATCAGATTTTCCAAAGGCTGATGAATCACTAGTAAATGATAGTGCTGAAAGAGAATTTGATTATTTGAAAGAAGTGGTAACAGCTATTAGGAATATAAGAGGGGAAGTAAATGTTCCACCTTCAAAAAAAATAAATGTTATATTTAAAACAAAAAATGAAAGTGAAAAAGTAATATTAGAAGAAAATAGTAAAATATTAGATAAACTTTCAAATGTAGAAGAATATGTAGTAGATATAGAAAAAGAAATACCTAAATTAACAGGATTTAGATTAGCTGTAAATACAGAAATCTTTGTTCCATTAGAAGGTCTTATAGATACAGAAAAAGAAATTGCTAAGCTTATGAAAGATATAGAAAAAACTGAAATAGAATTAAAAAGAGTTTTAGGAAAGCTTTCAAATGAAAAGTTTTTAAGCAAGGCACCTAAAGATGTAGTGGAAAAAGAGAATTCTATAAAAGAAGAACTAGAAAATAAAGTAAGTAAATTAAAAGAAAATATAGAGTTATACAAGAAAAATTAGTATAATGAATAAAAAGGAGTTATTATGAGTGCATTGTTTTGGGCTGTAATTGCAGGAGTCTTTATACTATTAGAACTTGTGATTCCAGGATTAGTAACAGTTTGGTTTGGTTTAGCTGGAATAGTAATGATTTTTTTAGCCCCTATTATAAAAAATACAACTATTGAGTTTTGTGTTTTTGGAGCTATTTCATTGTTATTGTTATTTTTAACAAGACCGATTGTAAAAAAATATCTATATAAAAATAATCATGAACCTTTAGAAGACTCAGTTAGAAATAAGGAAACTAAGGTAATTAAAGTTATAGAGAATGGAATATATGAAGTAGAGCTAAATGGAATAATATGGACAGCCAAATGTTCTGAATTTTTACAAGTAAACGATAAAGTAATTGTAACTGATGTCGTAGGTAATAAATTAATTTTAGCAAAAAAAGTAAAATAGAAATAAATGAGATAAATTTAGGAGGAAAAAGTATGGGATTGGTAATAGGATTAGTAATAGGCTTAATAATTTTAATATTTTTAAGTTGTATAAAAATAGTACCTCAGACAAAAGAGTATGTTATTGAAAGACTAGGAAAGTATCACGGAACATTACAGGCAGGATTTAATACAATGGCTCCATTTATAGATAGAAGAGTAAAGATAGTTTCTACAAAGGAACAAGTAATAGATTTTCCACCGCAGCCAGTTATTACAAAAGATAACGTAACTATGCAGATAGATACAGTTATATACTTCAAGGTAACAGATTCTAAGCAATATGCTTATGGAGTGGAAAGACCAATGTCAGCAATTGAGAATTTAAGTGCTACAACATTAAGAAATATAATTGGAGATATGGAATTAGATGAAACTCTAACATCAAGAGATATTATAAATACAAAAATGAGAACAGAGTTAGATGATGCCACAGATCCTTGGGGAATAAAGGTAAATAGAGTAGAGCTAAAAAATATCTTACCACCAGAAGACATTAGAAATTCAATGGAAAGACAGATGAAGGCTGAAAGAGAAAAAAGAGAAGTTATACTAAGAGCAGAAGCTGATAAAGAAGCTGTTATATTAAGAGCAAATGCTGTAAAAGAGCAAAAAATTAGAGAAGCAGAAGGAGAAAAGGAAGCAGCTATCTTGAGAGCAGATGCAGTAAAACAGCAAAAGATAAGAGAAGCAGAAGGAGAAGCAGAAGCTATCCTAACAATCCAAAGAGCAAAAGCAGAAGGAATAAAACTTCTAAATGCTTCGGTTCCAAGTGCTGAAGTACTAGCATTAAAAGGAATGGAAACATTTGAAAAAGTGGCAGATGGTAAAGCTACTAAGATAATAATACCAAGTAATTATCAGAATTTAGCTAGTATGATAACTACTTTTGCAGAGTTAAATGAAAAATTAGAAGCAGAACCAGCTTTAGGGTCAAAAATAATACAAGAAAAAAAATAATATTGTAAAGATTAAAGTTTTTGAAAAAAGCAAATTACTGTTTTAAAAGTAGTTTGCTTTTTTAGAATAAATTTTATTTTAAGAGAGAATAATAGAGATGTTATAAAATAAGGTTAATATTATAGTTTAAAAATATTTATAAGTATCAACAATGTAACATAAAAATTATAGACTCATAAAAGTTAAAATAAATTTAAATAAACACTGTTGACATTATAATAAAATTATTGTATAGTATTTGTGTGACAACTAAATATTTTATATCAATAAATTAAAATAAAATATTTATTTGGAATTTTAAAAGTACATACAAAGCAGTGTATAAGGATTAAGAAGGCTTAAATTGCCAAAATTCAGTTGTTTAGACATAGGCAATACTGAATAGCGGAAATTTAATATTACAGCATCATAAGAAGTACAAAAGAATGTTTTTTTATTGAAAAGATAGAGTTAATAAAAGTAAAATGTAATATCAACGAAAAGGAAGTTACCTGGTAAAAGAAATGCAAGAAATTATAAAGAAATTGTAAATTCGAAACATGAAAAAACCTAAAGTTACAAACCTAAAAGTTAATGTTTTATAAATGAGTTTAACTACTCAAGTAAAGTTTTATGTATTAGTAACAAAGTTGTATCAAAAAGTTTACAAATAAAAAGCAAAGTAGAAAATATTAAAACTGCTAGTTTATGTATTGCCTATCTCTAAACTATTGAAATAGGCTATAAATGAGGAGTTATGAGAATAAAGTATTGGTTGGGTAAGTGAATAGAGGACCAGTTTTAAAATGGATTTTTTAAAGCTGGTTTTTTATTTGGAAATTATTTTTTACAGTTATTTATTAATTTTTGAATAGATTTTATATGAATAAAAACATCCAATTATTACAGTTAGAATAATAAGAATAATTATTAGAAATAAGCTTATCATCCCATTTAAAAAGATAGAAGAAAAAATCCCAAAAATTCCTGTAAGAACAAATAAAATACCTGTAAGCCTATTTGTTTTTGCCCATACTTGGTAGTAAAATTATAGTAGCAATAAGAGGAAGTATTGCTAAAACCAAGTATATTACTTTAAAAGTTTTATCTTTCATTCGTATCATCTCCTTTAAATTGTGAAAACCATAATAAGAGTTCTTCAAACAGGGAAGCATTTAGTTCATAATAAATAAAGTTCTTATATTTTGTTTCATAAATTAAATCAGCCTTTTTTAATTTTGATAAGTGATATGAAATTGTTGCACCAGTCATATCAAATTTTGAAGTTATATCACCAGCTGACATTTTTCCTTTTTTTAACATAATGAGTATTTCTCTTCTCACTGGATCAGATAATACTTTAAATGTTTCTGCTAATGCCATAAAAAAGTCAAGAACTATTTCGAAAAAAATCTAAATAGTTTTGTATGATGGTATAAAATATATTGAAATTGTAGAAGTGATATAATCAATGCAACTAAAAAAAGGTGGTTTCTATGTATTACAGAAATCACCTTTTAATTTTTTATTTATTTTAAGTTAGAAATTTTTGATAAGGCAGCATTACCGATTTTTTCATCAATAGCTCCTGATGGTGCTCCTCCAATACCTAATGACCCTATAACT
>JAGOZX010000123.1 GCA_018058425.1 Sebaldella sp. | reverse complement strand
TTTTCAATAACTTCTTTAGGATCTAAAGTTATGAAATCACATACTGAACTCCACATTCAAATCACATCCTTTCTATAAATATTACTATATTTTCTCGAAAAAATCAAGATTTAACTCCAAATCTCTGTGTTTTTCTAATGTTATTTGACTCTCTATTTTCAAATTCTTTCTGTGCCTTTCGCTCTTTTTCTAGCGCTTTTTCATAGTGTTCTGCCCAATCTCCATATAACTCAATAATATTACAGTAATACTTATCTTTTGCTCCTTCTATATTTCTTTTTGATATTTCAAAATGAAATAATTTTATGGAACTTAAAAAGACTTGATGGAGAAATTGATAGACCACTTTTACATCGGCTAATCCTGATGTAAAATTCATCGAAAACCACAACAAAAAAAGAAAGCTATCTCTAACTTTCTTTTTTCGTATATATCATGACTCCATAATGAAGTCGATTTCGTTTATGGTGTCTAGAAGAGGACTCGAACCTCCGACCCTGTGGGTATGAACCACATGCTCTAGCCAACTGAGCTATCTAGACTTAAAAATTTAATGGTTGCGGAGGCTGGATTTGAACCAACGACCTTCGGGTTATGAGCCCGACGAGCTACCAGACTGCTCTACCCCGCGCTAATGTGGTGCCTCGAGCCGGAATCGAACCGGCACGGTGAAAATCACCACAGGATTTTAAGTCCTGTGCGTCTACCTGTTCCGCCACCGAGGCATAAACGACAAGAGAAATTATACACCTTCTCTCGCCCTTTGTCAACCCTTTTTTTGCTTTAAACCATTATTTTTACTTAAAAGATTAGATCTTCAATAGGTGAAAGTATTGCTCCCATTGATATTCTCTCACCTAGATCCTCTTTTATCATTCTTATAGATTCCATTATTTCTTTTGCATCTTCATCATTAACTATTATCATTACCATGCTGTCAGTTCCCGGCCAAACATGATTATCAAAATGTTTTAAATCACTTCGCCATTCACCTTTTATCTTCGATATTACTAAATATCTTTCTATACCAAACTCTTTAATCTCAGAAACAACCTTATCTAAGAGGAATGAATCAAATAATATTCTTATTTCTTTCATAATTATCTCTCCCTTATTCTTCCGAATTATTGTTCTTTGCAGCCATTTTTAGCTTCTTTTCTTCTACTATTGAATATAATACTGGTATAAATACTAATGTAAGCAGCGTTCCACTTGATAATCCAAATATTACCGCTATCGACATTCCTTGATAATATCCAGCTCCGGCTCCTATACCTAATGATAGTGGTACCCAACCTAAAACTGTTGTTAATGTTGTCATTAATATCGGTCTTAATCTTGTTCTTCCTGCTTCTTTTATTGCTTCTACGAGTTCCATGCCCCGACTCCGCAGTAATCCAATAAAATCGAGCAGTACGATCGCGTTATTAACAACCATTCCCATTAGCATAATCAATCCTACTAATACGAACATACTTATTGGTGTATTTGTAATAAGTAAACCAAGTGTAACTCCTATTAGTGATAATGGTAGTGTTCCCATTATTATAAATGGTAGTGCGAATGATTCTAACTGTGCAGCAAGTATAAAATACATTAGGAATATTGACAATAATATTGATTGTCCTAATTCCGATCCCATTTCCTGCTGACTGTCTGTATTTCCAGATAGCCCTATTACATAACCCTTAGGAGCATTCTCGTCCTTAAAGGCTCCCTGAACGATTGTCATAGCCTCATTAAGTCCTCTTGTCCCTATATTTGCTCCAATTTTTATTTCCTGTAGTCCATCTTGCTTTTCTATAGCTGATGGTCCCTCTACTGTTTCTATTGTAGCGATATCTCTTAATTTTACAAAAACTCCGTTTGCAGATTTTACACTTAGGTCTAAAATCTTATCATTCGTGTTTCTGAATTGTTCTTCTAACTGAATAGTTACGTCTATTTCATCATTACCTTCTCTTATATCAACAGGATCTATTCCTAAAACTGACATATTTAGCAGAGTTGCCACATCAGTAACTGTTATACCGTATGTCTGTGCTTTTTCTCTGTCAATAATAATTCTAGCCTGTGGATTTCCACCTTCATATGATGATTTTATATCCTTTAACCAACCAGTTTTTTGCATTTTAGCCATTATATTTTTACTTATCTTATCTAATTCTTCTATTTTTTCTCCCTGTATCAAGAATTCAAAATCTCTTGATGGAGTACTTGTACTAAATTCTGATACTATATTTAGCTTTATATCTGGGATATCTTTGAGTTCTTCTCTCATTCTATCCATTATTTTAAATGTACTCTCTTTTGTCTTATCCTTAACTTTTATATTTACTATGGAATAATCTTTTTGTACTACTGATGAATAAGTACCTGTAGTCTTATCTTTTGCTATAATTTCTTCCATTTTTTTCGTTACTTCATAAGATTTTGGCAGATCAAGACCTGATGAAAGCTCTGCTACCACTGCGTATTCTTTATTATCTATTAATGGGAAGAATATACTTTTAGTAAATCTTAGTCCAAATATAGACAATACAAACATTACTGCAACTATTCCTATTACCATAACTCTATGTTTTAGCGCTGAACCTATAAAATGATAATACTTATCTTTCATACCATTAAAAAACTTACCTTCTGGTTTCACACGTTTTAAACTCAAAAACTTACTTGCAGCAAGAGGAACGAATAACATCGCTACTACCACAGAAGTACCATGTGCAAACATTATTGATAATGAAAGATCTTTAAATACCATTCTAGCTGGACCATTTTTTAATAATATTGGGAAAAACACACAAATTGAACTTAATGTAGAAGCAAGTAATGCCACCCCTACTTCATTTGTTCCGTTTATTGCTGCTTCTACTGGCGGCTCCTTATTTTCACTCAAATGCCTGAATATATTATCCAGTACAACGACGGAGTTATCTACCAGTGACCCTACCCCTAATGATAATCCCATAAGCGACACTAAGTTTAGTGAGACTCCTTGGGTAATCAGTAAGAAGAAAGTAAACATTATTGAAATCGGTATTGCTATTCCTACTACTAAAGTTGCTCTTATATCTTTTAGGAAAACTAATAATACTATTGTTGCTAGTACTAAGGCACCCATTGCTGTATCCGCAACGTTTTGTATTGAATCTGCGATAGTAGTACTTCCATCATATATTATTTCATACTTTGAACCTGATGGAAAGTATGGCTCTAATTCTATTAGCTGTTGTTTTACTTCCTTACTTATATCTACAAGGTTACCATCACTTGTTTTACTAATTGATATACTTACCGCATCTTGACCGTTTAGTTTTGAATACGATTCTCTATCCTTAGTCGTAAATACAACTTTTGCCACATCTTTTAACTTTAGTGTTTGTCCTTTATTGTTACTTATAATTATATTTTCTACTTGATCTATTGTTTTTATTTCACCCAATACTCTTAATAGAAATTCTTTTCCACCCTCTTTTACAAATCCAGAAGGTACAATTGTGTTTGAACTTTGTATAATTGTATAAAGTTCTGTTGGTGATAGTCCAAATGCTTCTAATTTATAAGGATCTACTTCTACTCTAATTTCTCTAGTTAGACCTCCTAATATATCTACCGCACCTACACCCTTTATTCTTTTTAATCTTTGTTCTAAGAAGTTTGTAGCAAATGTAGTTGTTTCTACTGCATCACTTCCTGAAAAGTTCATAAGCAGAACTAAGTTTCCACTTCCTGCCTCATATGTACTTATTATTGGCGCATCTGAATCTGTAGGAAGATCTTTTTTTATCTTATCTATCTCAGACTGCATCTGCGTTCTCTTTACATCTGTATCTTCTCCATACTCGTACTGTACAACTACTGTTGATACTCCAAGCTGAGAAGTTGTCATTACTTTTTTTATTCCATCTACGTTCAATACTGCATCTTCGACCTGTTGAGTTATTTGACTGTCTACATCTTCTGGCGATGCTCCATTCCAAGTTACTGTTGCTACTACTACTGGAATATCAAAGTTAGGTAATAACTCCTGCTTCATACTTAACATAGAGACAAGCCCAGAAAAAAACATAACTATTATAATCATAGTAGTAGTAACTTTTCTCTGTATGGCAAATTCTGCTATCGACATTTATATTTCACCTCTTATTTCTTAATAATTTTCTAAAGTCTCTTTTTTTACTCTACTATTCTAATTTTTTCTCCACTTTCTATACTTGTCTGTCCATCAATTAAATATTGAATTCCAGTAGTTAATCCTTCACCTTCAACAATTGCATTTTGATCATTTTGAGCAATAACATTTACTTTTATTTGTTTTGCTATACCATTCTCATTTATGAATATAACCTGACTAACTCCTTTTATTATTATTGAAGTTTGTGGAACCATTAAACCCTGACTTGTACCAAGGTCTATATTAGCTACACCATACATTCCTTTTTTTAACTCTCTGTTAGGATTTGGAATTTGTACCTTTATTGTAAACTGTCTAGTTGTAGGATCAGCTGATGGGCTTACCTCACTTACAAATGCTTCAAATTCTTTTCCTATCTCTTTTACTTGTATAGTTGCTTTACTTCCAATATGAATATTATTGATTACATTAGCAGGAACTCCAATTTCTAATTCCATATTATCTTCTCTTACTAAAGTAAATAATACATCTCCAGGTCTTACTTCCTGATATTGTTTTAAGTTTAAATCTGCAACTACTCCGCTTAGATTTGCTTTAATCAGCGTTCTATTTACACTATCACTTGTTGCTGTTAAATTTGCTCTTGATGAATCATATTGACTTTTAGCTGCCAAATAATCTGTTTCAGTTATTAATCTTTTTTCATAAAGCATTCTCATCTTATCATATTCTATTCTTGCTATATCATATGTAGATGCTGCTGCTTGCTGACTTGATCTTGACTGTTGATCATCTATTGACAAAACTAATTGCCCTTGTTGTACATAATCTCCATTTTTAAAATTTATAGCTTTTAATGTTCCTCCTACAGATGCTGTATAGGGTATCTCATCTACTGGTTTTATTTCTGCATTACCTGAAAAGTATAATGGTAAAACTTCGCTTTTTAATTCAGCTACCTTAACAGGCGTTGCTAGTTCTTCAGGTACTTCTTTCTTTCCGCAAGAAATTAAAAATACCAGTACTAATAATAAATAACATATCTTTTTCATATTTCCTCCTAAGTTTAGTTAAACATAGCTTCATATTTTGAAATTAAATAATAATAATTCAGCCTTGTTGTTAAGTAATCTAACTTACTTTTTCTTAAATTAGATTCCGCGTCTAATAAATCTCTTAGTGTTATTAAACTATATTGGTATCTTTCAGTTTCTAACTTATATACCTCTGATGCTGTTTCCACAGCTAATTTTTTAGTTTCAAGTACCTTTTCACTATGAACTATATCCATGTAAACTGACTTTAGATTAGTCTTTAAGTTTTCTAATGTATCTGTTTGTCTAAGCTTATTAATCTCTAAATTATTTTTTGCTTTTTTCACATCATCAGCTGCACTTCCCCAATCGAATAGTTGCCATCTAAATGATAATCCAAAAGTTAAATATGCATTATCTGTTTTAAAACTATCATACATTTCTGTTTCCAAGCTTGTTCCATAAGACATATTTGCACTTATTTTAGGAAAAAAAGCAGACCTTGCGCTATCTATCTGGTATTTTGTTATTTCAGATTGAAGTTCAGACATTTTATATTCTGAGTTTTCTTCTGGAAGTCTTAATAAATCACCCTGATAATTAACTTTAGTACTAAATTTTTCTTCCACAGTAAATGGCACTATCTCTATTTCACTTCCTACATTTAATCCTACAAGTTTTACTAACTCATCTTTTGAAGTATCTACTTTGTTTTGATTATCTAAGATTTGCGCCTGTACTTCTAATACAGATCGTTGTGCTTCAAGTAAATCAGGTCTTGTTGCTAATCTTAAATTATACTTCTCTTTTATAGTTCTTAAGTTTTCATCTAAAGTTTTCTTTGAACTATTTAATACATCTGAAGTATTTTCATAATTTAAAACTTGTATATATTGATCTATGACATTTAGTACAGTATCTTTCTTAGTTTTTTCTAGTGTATACATAGATAAAGTTTTAGCTGTTTTAGCTGTTTTTATCCCTGCTGCTATATTTCCGCCTTCAAAAATCGGCTGTTCTAAAGCTATTGACTGGCTATACTGTGATGTATTTGGCAAAGCCTTTGATGGTGCGTTTCCTGTAAAAAA
>JAGOZX010000054.1 GCA_018058425.1 Sebaldella sp. | reverse complement strand
CAGTAAATGGTGGTAATTTAATCAATAGCGGAAATATACAAATAGCGTCACAAGAATCAAATGGCATAGTAGTTTTGGAATACTCTACAGGAAGCAATACTGGAAATATCTTGGTTTCAGGTCAAAAATCTTTAGGAGTGTATAATACTGGGACTTTTACTATGACATCAGGTACTATAGATGCTAATGGTGATCAGTCAATAGGTATTTTTTCAGAAGCCTCTAATAATAAAACAAATCTAAATGGTGGAGTAATAAAATCATCGAATGGTGGGATTAGCTTATTCACAGGAGATAATTCTACTATAAATCTAAATGGGACCTCATTAGAAGCAAATGATAAGGGTCTACTAATGTATACATATAAAAGTACTGCAGCAACTACACCTACAGGTCATATAAATATAACTGGTACAGCAAGTGCAACAATTAATGCTGGAGGAACTGCATTTTATCTAAAAGGAGATCCATCAGATATAACAAGTTTTATTAATAATACATTTACAGGAACAGGGGTATTAAATCTAAATATGGCTGGTGCAGATTCTAGACTATTTATACTTGATGATCCTAGTAACCCAATAACATTAAGTTCTGCCACAGGAACAGCAGTTTCCTCATTAATACCTGCTTCTAAGGTAAATATAATCGGAACAGACTATAAACCATATGCAGTATTTAAAGGACAACTAATAGTAGATCAAAATGTAGACTTAGATAATACAAATGATCCATATAATAGATTAGACTTTTTTTCATCTAAAACAACAGTAAATTCAGGAGTAGTAATATCAGGTACAGATAACACACAGTCAGCAATTGCTCAAAGAAACTACACAGGAACAACTGGAAGAGATGAAATAAAAATAATAAATAATGGAATAATAAACCAAACAGGTCAAAATGCAATAGGAATAGTGACAGATTTTGGAAATATAGAAAATAATGGAACAATTTCAGGAACTGGGGACAGTTCTGTAGGGATTTATGGAGCAAATGGAACATTAAGTAAAAATACAGGAACTATAGAAGTAGGGAACAGTGGAATAGGTATATATGGAAGTAATTTATTATCAGCAACAGCACCTGATTATGGAAATAAATTCATAGAAATAGAGAATGCAGGAATTATAAAATCTACAGGAGTAACAGCAGGAAGTTTTGGAATATATTCTAAAAATTCTGATCTTCTTATAAATACAGCAGATGCTAAAATAACACTTTCTGGAACATCTGATATAGATGTATCATCAGCTCAAGGAGGTGTAGGAATATATTCTGAAAGAAGTACTGTTACAGGTGGTGGAAAAGTAACTGTAGGAGAAAAAAGTACAGGAATGTATTTGAGTGAGAGTAATGTTAATTTAAATGGAATAGAGATAAACTTAAATGGAGACGATTCAGTGGGCGTTAACTTAGATAGAAGTAATATTTCTGGAAATGCCACATTTAATGTAGATGGAGAAAGAGTAGCATTATTAAATCTTAATTCAACAACACCTATAAATTCATATATTAATTATGGTGGATTCACAGTAAATTCCACAGCAAACTCTTCATATGTGGGAGGAAATGTAACTAATGCTGGTTTTTATACTAATGGAGTAAATACAGTAAATAATAATGGTACATTAGTTATGGGTAAAAATTCAGTAATATTATTAGATACAGGAACAAATATAACAGCAGGAAATAATTCAGTAATTGGAATAGCAGATGGAACTTATAATGGTTCAATACCTTTTACATTCACAGGAGCTGGAGCTGTATCAAATAAGGAATTAGTAAATAAGGGGACAGTAACAGCTGGAGATAATTCAGCAGTATTATATGCTAAAAATAATGCAAAGGTAGAAAATATAGGGAATATAACAGTAGGGAAAGACTCTGTAGGACTTTATGGAGAAATAGTAAATGATGTTTTAAATACAGGAAATATAACAATAGGTGAAAATTCAAAAGGGATTTATTTAAAGGAAGCAATACTAACAAGTGATCTAAATACAGGAAAAATCTTAAGTACTTCTGATTTAGCAATAGGAATTTATTCAGAATATTCAGGAACAACACCAACACTAATAAAAACATCAAATGAAATAGACTTATCAGGAGATAAATCAATAGGATTATATGTAACAGGCTCTGGAGCTCAAAATGCAGAAAACTCAAATACCATAAAAATAGGAGATTCTACAGATGAGAATAGTCCAAGTATAGGAATATATAGTAATAGTGCGAATAATAATATTACAAATGATGGTACTATAACAGTTGGTAAAAATTCACTTGCAATTTATAGTACAGATGGAAATATATTAAATAATGGAACTTTGAATATAGGTGAAAATGGAGTTGGGATATATTCAGATGGTGGAAATGTAAATATATCTAATACATCTAATATAAATATAGGAAATAATTCAGCTATTGGAGTTTATGGAATAAATGGGGCAAATATACAAAATGATTCAAATAACATAAATATAGCAAATGGAAGTTATGGATTCATAGTTGAATCAGGATCAAATCTAACAAATAATGGAGCAACAGTATTAGGTGATAATGGAATATTTGTTTATGGAAATGGTGCAGGGACAATTATAAATAATACGACTGGACAAATAACAGCAACAGGTTCAGATAATATAATTTTTTATACAACAAATGGTGGGACAATAGTAAATAATGCTAATATCATTGCGAATACAGGAACAGGGAATATAGGAGTATATAATTCAAATGGAAACATAATAAACACTGGAAGTATATCAGTGGGAGATTCTATATTAGCATATGATACAAATGGTACATTAGATTCTTCAAATAGTAAGTATTCAGTGGGACTATACGGAGAAAATTCTAACATCGAAAATCATGGGAACATAGATATAGGAAAGAATTCAGTAGGATTATATATTATAAATAATGCAACTGTAGCTAAAAACTATGGAGATATAACAGCAGGAACAGCAAGTGATCCCAAAACAGGAGCAGTAGGGATATTTGCAGATAAAGGGGTTGGAATAGAAAATCATGGGAATATTACACTTTATGGAGATGAAGTAGTAGGAATAGCAGGAACAAAGACTGATAAGATAACAAACTATGGAACAGTATCTGTAACAGGAACTGGAGCAATAGGAATTTATACAGCATTAAATACAATAGTAGATAATCAAGGAACAATTGATGTATCGGGAGCAAATGGAGTAGGAATAATAGCACCATCAGGGAAGATAATTAATAGTGGAACAATAATATTTTCAAATGGTGCAGTAGGGATACAAGAAAGTAACCAGTATCCACTTCCAGAATTAATAAATGCTGGAATAATAAGAGTAAATGGTCATTTTGACAATACAGGAATGGATATATCTATAAAGCCTGACTTAAGTACAATGCATAGATCTGTGGTAGATGGAGTAGACTTTGTAATGAGCAGTGGAAGTATATCAGCTAATAGTATAACCATAACAGACACAGTTAAGATACTACCAGATTTCTCACAAGGAACAAATGCAAAAGTATATAAATTAGAAGATGTTTTTATAACTGGTAATATATCTTCACCAACAAATAAATTACCAGTAGTAAGTAAATCACTAACGTGGGATGCTACACCAAATATAAATGATATAACAGGAAATATAGATGTTTATATGCAAAAGATAGATTATCATAATTTTACAGAAGGTTTATGGATTGATAGCTTTGGCATTTCTTTAGATAATAATTATTTTGATTCTACAGGAGATGCTGGGAAAATATATGATAAATTAGATTTAATAGAAGATGAATCAGAATTTAGAAGAGTGATGGGGAGTTTAGCGGGAAATGTGTACGCTAATATGAATCAAAGAGAAGAAACAATAGCAGAAGTACTAGGAACATCATTAAATTTATTACAGGATTCAAAGAATAATACAAAAGAAAATGTAAAAGTAAATATAATAGCAGGAAAAGGGACATTAAGTGAGAATACAGATGGAGTAGTAGGATATGACTATGAAACAACAGGAGTACTAGCACTGAGGGAAATAGAAAGAACATATAAGCATACATTCGGCTATTCATTAGGTTACTTACATACAAACTTCGCATTTGAAGATGGAAATAATAGTGAAGAAGATGCAGATACAATCCAATTAGGAGCACATAGTAAGTATAGGTCAAATGATTGGGTATTACGAAATGATCTTACAGGAAGAGTAAGTATCCATAATATAGATAGAAACATGGATTGGTCAAATACAGACATATCTAAAATGAATGGAATGTATGAAGCATATAGCATAACAAGTGATAATAACTTAGGGCGTGAATTATCATTAGGTAAAAATGCAAGTATAACACCTTATGGAGGTCTAGAAGCAACATATATGATAAGACCAACATTTAGTGAAAGTGGATTAGAATCATTAGAAGTAAAAGGAAATGATGCATGGAGTGTAAAACCAAAAGTAGGAATAGAGCTAAAGGCATCAACAAATGAAAGTAAGAATGGTTGGAAACTAAAAGGAGCACTAGATATATCTTATGGTTATGAATTAGCAGACTTAAATGAGAGAGAGTATGCAAGATTAACAGCAATGGAAACTGATTACCATAAGTTATCAAAACCAGAAGAAAATAAAGGTATATTAAAGACAAAAGCAATAATTGGAACAGAAATAGAAGATAGATATGGAATATTTTTAACAGGAGAGTATTCAGTAGGCGAACATAATCAAGATGATTATAGAGCAGGAGTTACTTTAAAGGCTGTATTTTAGTAAAATAAGAATATAAAATAGAAAATTAGAAGACAAAAGGGGTAATCCCTCCCTCTTTTGTTATTCTGAGATAGATGCTTTGAACCTAATTTGATAAAAAATATCTACATTATGATAATTTAATGTAAAATTTATAAGAATAGAATTTAAATAGAATAAATATCTAAAACCCATAAATTGATGTATATACAAAAGAAAGAAGAACTGTATATAGTAACATTATTGTAACAAAGGAATTAATAAATTAGTTTTATATTATTATTTTTCATTTAATCTTATTGCAATGTTTCTTTAGTAAGAGTATAGTATATATATGAAGAAAAATAAAAGTGAAAATTTTATATATAGTAGAATAGGCATATAAAAATTATTGACAAAATTTATTCTTAAAGTTATAATGTAATGCTATTCAATATAGGGTACATTAGATTTTATGTTTATACATTGATAAATGTCTTACATAAAAATATTTAGTTATAGATTGAATGTACGATCTAAAAAATGGATTAAAATTATTTGAATAAAAAATATAAAAAGGAGACATAGATGAATAAATAAAGAGTTATTAATGTTTTTAGCATTAAATTTATTAGAAAGATAATTAGCTGTGACAACAGATCAGATAAATGTAACTTATAAAAAGTTATGCACTAAGATTGTAAAAAATATGAAGACAAGGAAGTCATTGCAAATTAATTCGAGATGCATTGAATAAAGATAGAGAAGAAGTTATGGATTATTAATTGATTTTTTAAATTTTTCTTTATTAAAAAATGGTAATTAATAAAAAAGGAGAGAAATTTATGATAAAAAAAGAAGAAAATGATGTAGAAAAAGTATTTAATTATATTCAAGATAAACTAACATCAGAGCATTACAGTTATGAGGAAAGAATAACACCTGAATTAATTATAAAAGAAAAGCTGAAAGTAAGCCGTTCAGTTGTAAGAGAAAGTATGAATAATTTCAGTGTTTTAGGGATTTTAGAAAGAACACAAGGAAGTGGGACATATCCAACAAATAAGAATTCTGAGGAATATATTAAAGAGCTTCTTGAAATAAAAGAGACTTTTGATTTAATCTTAATGCATAAAGCTGTGGAAAGAAATAAGGAAAAATTACTTGCTACATTGGAAGAAAGATTAGAGGACATAGAAAAGGAAGAAACTAGTTATTATGAAGTTATATCTTATTATGATAAAAAAATAGCAGGATTATCAGAAAATAATATAATGATAAATTTTTATGAGTATATTTATAAATTTGTAGATAAAATACTAAAGAAAAAAATAGAAAGCCAGTCTAAAAAAGAAGTATTTGAAAGTCATAAAAGTAAGTATATTGAAATAAGTAAAAGTATTTAAAGCTAGTATTAGTACAAATAGAATACTATAACTTAGTAAAATTAAAATATAAAAAAAGAGAGATTTGTAATGAAAATTATAGATCTTTTTTTATTTAGAAAAAAATGGTGGTAGAAAAATCATTTAAAAAGTGTACTGAAGACCATATTTTATTGAGAGAATTTTTTATTATTACTTTGAAACTTGTCATATAATTCTTTAGATAAATTCAATCATATAAAATATATATAATAAAATATTCTAGAGAAATACATTGATTTTAATCAATGAAATTAGGAAATTTTTAAAAAGGAGAAATTTTTTATTCTTTTTAAATGTTTGACATTTAGTGGAAAATATATTACTATGTTAAAACAAGAAATAGAATCTGATTTCATTTTATAAAACAATAAGAATAACTTTAAAAAATGTAGTTTAAAATTTTAGAATTAAGTTAGAAAGGAAGTAATAGATGAGGAGTAAGAATAAAATGCTACTTATGTTAGCACTAAATGCAGTTTCAATGACATTTGCAAATGCAAACAGCCAGACGACAAGGAGGTATGATAAACTATATGATAATATGATAAAGAATATAAATTCAGGAAAAACAAACGAGAATAACTATAAATTAATAGAGCAAATACTCAATCAAAGAAATACTGAACTAAAAGATTTATATATGCAAAGTGACTATATTGTAAAGCCAGAATATTTGGAATGGCAGATATTTTTTAGCGGATTTTATAATGAAAAAAATAGAGGAGACAATACATTAGAAAATGCTTTGTATTACTCAGAGCCAAAAACAGCAGATGGTAAAAATAAAATAGAATCAGCAATATATAATAGCATAATAGGTAGTGGAGTAAGTAATGAAGTTTTACAAGCAATCCTAAAAGGCGACAGTAACTCATATAAAAAATTAACAAGTGAGCAAAAACTATTAGTAGATCAATTGTTTCAAGGTAGTGGATCCACAGGTAACTTTAAACCATATCAAACACAAAATAATTATAAAATAGTAGACTTAGGTCTTAATATAGAAATGAAAAATGTAGATAGAGAAATAAATGATATAAAAGTTTCAGATATGAATGTTCCAACTATAAATACGAATATTCCGGAGTTTACTCTTCCAGAATCATTAGATATTCCAGTATTAAACATAACTTCATTTAATCCTAGTATACCTAATATCTCTACAATAAACTTTAACTCAATACCAATATTAAATTTAAATGGAACTGGTGGAGGAAACGGTGGAATAACAGGGTTTTTCCCATTTGGAGATAGTAATGGAAGTAATTCAATTATATCTCAAATGGATATAACAAGTGGAACAATATATGTGAGAACAGCAGGAGATCCAGAAGATGAGTGGTCTTCTACAATTCCAGGATATTTTAGTTATACTTTGGATAATGTAATAGGGACACCATCAGCAGGTTTAGTTTATGATAATAGATATAACCATGAAACGGATGAAGAAGAGCTAGCTGTATTACCAACAGGGCATTACAGTGACTCAATATTAAACTACAAAGAGTTTTATGGAATGTATGTACAGGGTATTTTCAAAGTGGTAGATAATCCAATAACAAGATTAGGAGCAGCAGGTTCTAATCCAAGTGATTTTAAAGTAACGCTAGAAGGAGATGTAGTAGATCCACAGTTTTTGGAACAAATATTACATTATGATGAACATTATATGGGATACGATCCAGAAACTGGAGAAATGTTAAAGTATACATTAAATGATATGGAAACTAATGGATGGATAACATCTGCAGAAAAAATAGAATTAGCTGATAAATTTCTTGATACTTCGATGGGCCAAACAGTAGACAATAGATATTTTCAATATGTAGAAAATAATGGTACATGGGAATTAAAAGGTTCAAATGTAGTAGCTGTAAATTTACAAGCTCATGGAGCTTATGAAGAAGCTAATAGTTTCTTTGTAAACAGAGGGCTAATAACTGGATTAAATGAAGCTAGTAGTACAAATAATTTAATAGGAAAACAAGTAGCATTTATGTTTACTGAAGGAACAGTGGAGAGAAAACAAGAGGGATTCGATAATACAGGAAAAATAGAGATGAGAGCACCAGAAAGTGTAATTTTCTTAATGACTGATAATGCTTCGTCTGGGTATTATTATGAAACTAATGATAGTGAAGGAAACTATTATTCACATGGCGCAGAAGGAAAACATGTTATGATGAATAATGGGGAAATGAAACTTTATGGTAATAGCAGTATAGGACTGTATACTAATAATGCGATTGATTCTAATTATTATTCTGATATTCATTATAATGATGATGGAACTTGGACAAGTTCTATGGGAGAGTATGGTTTATTCAAAAGCGAACTAAGGCTATATAAACCTATTACAGTATTAGGAGATCAAAGTATAGGATTAGATATAGAAAGAAGTTTAAATTTTGCTAATTCTAAGCTGAAAGTAGATGTGGGAACAGAAGATCCAAGACAAAGTGTTACTAATTCATTGGGTGTAAATGGCTTAGAAAACAGTGGAAATATAATTGGAGGAAGCAGTGAATACACAGATGGTTCTGTAGGTGCATATATTAATTTAGAACATGAGAAAGCGAACTCTAATGAAATAGTAAATGATTGTAGAAGTGGAACTTGTATACTTACTGAAGTAAATAAGGCTAAGCAGGTAGTACTAGATGATTATTTATTTAATGTAGGAGCATATTCTAGAGGTGGAGCAGGATTAAGGATAGAAGAACATGCAGATGTAGTATTAGGATCATCATCAGATAGCACAAAATCTAATGAAATAAACTTACTAGCTGGTGGAGAAAACAATGCAGGAATATATATATCAGGAGCTGAAGCTATTGTCAGAACAGATGGATTAATATTAAATATAGATGGTAAATCACAAGTAGGAACACAAATAGAAAATGATGGTAAATTTTATCATAATAATGGAATAATAAATGTAAATGGAGTTAATAATACAGGAATAGCAGTTAAAACAACAGGACTTGGGGAACTTAATAATACTGGAGTAATAAATGTAGGTTTAAGTAACTTAGGAGTATATAATGATGGAACATTTAATATGACAGCAGGTAATATAAATGCAAATACTTTAGCTTCTGTTGGAATTTATAGTGAAACAGGAAATACAAGTACTAATTTAAATGGTGGTACTGTAAGGGCTGAAAATAGTGGTATTGCATTATATGCTGGAAAAAATTCTGTCATGAATTTAAACCAAGGATTTAGTTTAGCATCAGGGAGTAAAGGTTTACTCTTCTATAATTACGATAATGACGTAGTTTCTGGAAAGTATAATCTAACAGGAAATGTTAATGCAACAGTGGAAGCTGGAGGAGCAGCATTTTATGTAAAGATAGCAAATAGTGGAACAAATTACTTAAATAACTCCTTTGTAGGGACAGGACAGTTAGAATTAACACTACAGTCTGATTCAAAGCTTTATCTATTAGATGCAGAAGGTACAACATTAACTTTAACAGGTTTAGATAATATGACTGGGACAGGTTCTAATATAGCTAATAATGTAAATATAAGTGCTGCAAGTGCATCTGACTACATTCCTGTATCAATGAATAAAGGAACTTTAGTATTAGACAGAGATATAGACTTAAATGGTAATAATGACTTATATAAAAGATCAGAGTTTTCATTAATATCAGCTCACTTAATTGGTGGTAAATCAATAACAGGAAGTCAAGACTCACAAATAGGAATAGCACAAAGAAATTATGAGAATTCAGCAGGAATAGATGCAGTAAAGATAACTAATGATGGAACTATAAATCTAAGTGGTTCAAATGCAGTAGGTATAGCATCTGATTATGGACATATTTTAAATAATAATATAATAAATGTTTCAGGAGATAAGTCAGTAGGAGTATATTCTGCAAATGGTACTGTAACAGAAAATACTGGGCAAATAATAATAAGTGGAAATAATACAGCAGGAATATATGGAACAAACTATTTAGATGGAAGTACATCATCATCAGTATTAAAATATGGAAATGATGGAATAAATATCTCTAATAATGGAAAAATAACATCAAATGGACCAGATAAAATGTATGGAATTTATGCAGATAATAATGTAGTTGGAAGAAATGATTCAACTGTAACACTGGGAAATAATTCAGATATAGATTTATCAAGCTCAAATGGCGGAGTGGGAATATATGTAAATGGGACAACACTGTCAGGAGGCGGAGTATTAACAATAGGAGCAAACAGCTTAGGAATCTACGCTAAAGATAGTAATGTAAACTTATCAGGATTTACTATGAATATAAATGGAGATAACTCATTAGGATTTTATTTAGATGGATCAACTAACTTTATAGGAAATGGAAATATTAATATAGATGGAAAAAATGTAGCTCTATTTAATATAAATTCAAATGGAACATTTACAAATGACTTTACAGTAACAGCAGCATCAGATTCTACATATACTTTAGGAAATGTAAAGAATTCTACATTTAATTATAATGGTACAGCAAACCTAAGTGGAAATGGAAGTTTAGCAAATGGAAAAGATTCAGCTATACTATTAGGAAGTAATTCAAATATAAATTCAAATGAAGAGAATATAGTAGGAATTGTATTAGAAGGACAATATAATGGGATACTTCCAAGTGAATTTACAAATGGAATAGATGGAGAAAATAGAGGGAATATAACATTAGGAAATAATTCTGCAGGTTTATATGGTAAAAATGGAACAAGGTTAAAGAATACTGGAAGCATAAGTGTAGGAAATGGTTCAATAGGAATCCATACAACGGGTCTAGGATCATTAATTGAAAATAGTGGAAATATAGCAATAAAAGGATCTTCAACAGGAATTTATGGAAATGAAAGTGCAAGTATAGATAACCAGATAAATGGATATGTATTAAGTAATGATATGGAAACGGTAGGTATTTATGCAGAAAGTACAAATGCTATGTCTATTAATAATTCAGGGACAATAGAGTTAAATGGAGATAAATCAATAGGAATTTATGGAAAAGGAACAGGAATTAAGAATATAACAAATTCAGGGACAATAAAGATAGGAAACTCATCAAATGCAAATAATCCAGGAATAGGAATCTATAGTATAGGAGCAGATACAATAACAAATTCTGGAACAATATTATCAGGAGATAACTCAATAGGAATTTACAGCACAAATGGTACAATAAATCAAAATTCAAATATACAGACTGGAAATGCAGGAATAGGAATTTATGCAGATGGTGCTACAGTTAATCTAAATACTGGTTCGTCTATAACAGCAGGAAATAATGGAGCAATAGGGGTATATGCATTAAATGGTGTAAATATAGTAAATTCAGGGACAACAAGTGTAGGAAGTAATAGTTATGGATATGCCTTGAAGTCAGGTTCTAATCTAGTAAATAATTCAGACACAACATTAGAAAACAATGGAGTATTAGTTTATGGAGATGCTGCAGGAATAATAAATAATAATGGAAAAGTTTCAATGAATGGCTCTAACATAATAGGATTCTACACTGTAAATGGTGGTAGTATCCAAAATAATGGAGAGATAATTGGTACAGCAGGTCTATCAAATATAGGAATCTATAATAAAGATGGGGAAATAAATAATACTGGAAATATTAGTTTGGGTGATTCAGTAATAGAAGATTTAATGGATTCTAAGAAAAATAAATACGCAATAGGAATATACGGAGAGAACTCAAATATAACTAATAGCGGAGATATATCGTTAGGATATTATGGCGTAGGAATATATGGTTCAGGAAAGAAAGTACTAAATCATGGTAATATATCTTCGAATTCAGAAGGTGCAATAGGACTATTTATAGAAAAAGGTGTCCTAGAAAATTATGGTAATATTACTTTAGCTGGTAATAGTTCAATAGGAATTTATGCTAATAAATTATCAACAGTAACAAACCATGGAATAATTACAATGAATGGAGAAAATTCACAAGGAGTATACTTAAATATAGGCTCTACATTAGATAATAAAGGAACAATAAATATAAATGGAAACAATAGCCAAGGAATAATGCTAAAAGGTGGAGGAAGTCTAGTAAATGGAACAGGTGGAATAATAAACATAGCTGGAGGACTTACAGGGTCAGAAACTGTTTCTTATGGTGGAATAGACTATCCAATACCAAGTATAATAAATGGTGGAATAATAAATGTTTCTGAAAACTTTGAAACAAATGGAATAGATATTTCTATAAAAGTAGATCCTAGTACAATAACATCACCAACAAATCCAGAAGATTTGGGAGCAGGTTTTGTATCAGATGCAGTAAAGTTCTACGCACCATCATTTGATACTACAGATCCAATTGGAATACTAAGCGGATTTGCAGTAGGAACTCATGCAGAAGTGTATAAACTAAAAGATGTATTTAACCCAATGACAGATGATGGAGGACCAAACTCAGGTCAGGTAAAAGTTAGAAGTAAGTCATTAACATGGGAAGCGACACCTGTATTAAACAGTTCAGGGAAAGTAGATATATGGATGAAAAAGATACCTTATGATAGATTTACTAGTGGTTTATGGTATGAAGATTTTGGACGTAATTTAGATGAAAAATATGTGGGATCAAAAGGAAATATGGGATTAATCTTTGATAAAGTAGATACAATAGAGACAGAACCTGACTTTAGAAGAACAATGGCAGGTTTAGCAGGAAATATTTATGCAAATATGAATCAAAGAGAAGAAGATATAGCGGAAACATTTGAAAATTCACTAAATTTATTACAAGATTCAGTAAATAATACAAAAGAGAATGTAAAAATAAATGTAATAGCAGGAAAAGGAAAAACTACAGAAGAAACAGATGGAGTGGTTGGGTATGACTACGAAACAACAGGAATACTGGCACTTAGAGAAGTGGAGCGAACATACAAGCAAACATTTGGCTACTCATTAGGTTATTTAAATACTAATTTTGAATTTAAAGATGGAAATAAAAGTGAAGAAAAATCAGATACAATTCAGTTAGGGTTACATAATAAATATAGAACAAATGATTGGATATTAAAAAATGACTTAACAGGAAGAATAAGTTTTTATGATATAGATAGAAACTTAAGTTGGGCAAATGCTGGAAAGTCAAATATGACAGGAAACTATGAAACTTATAGCATAACAAGTGATAATAATTTAGGGAAAGAGCTATCATTAGGAAAGAATGCAACAATAACACCTTATGGAGGAGTAAAGTTAACATATATAACAAGACCAACATTTGATGAAAAAGGACTGGAAGCTTTAGAAGTAGAAGGAAATGATGCATGGAGCGTAAAACCAAAAGTAGGAGTAGAATTAAAGACTGCGTTACCTTTTGGAAATAAAGGAATTTGGAAACTAAAGGGAGCATTAGATATAGCATATGAATATGAGTTAGCAGACTTAAATGAAAGAGAGTACGCAAGATTAAAAGAAGTAGAAAATAGTTATCATAAATTATCGAAACCAGAAGATGATAAAGGACAGCTTAGAACAAAAGCAACATTGGGAGTAAAGATAGAGGACAGACATGGAATATTTATAACAGGAGAGTATAAATTGGGGCATAATAATCAAGATGATTACAGAGCAGGAATTACTCTAAAAACAGTTTTTTAAATTAAATTCAAGAACATTTGAATTTTTAAAAATGAATATAATATCAATGACGGGATTGCTTGTAACTTTTAGAGCAATCCCTGATTTTATTTGATAGTTAGTATGAGTAATATGGTGAAAAAATATATAGTGAATAATACCTAAGATACTAAAAAAACAATAGCATTATTTTTATATATGGTTTCATATAAAATCGATATACAAAACATATTGATTTTATAAAAAAAATCTGTTATACTAAGTTATAAAATAATAATTAAAGAGAGAGTGGTGATCACAATGATTAAATTTATAAGAAGGATAAGGGAAAGAAATGTTCAAATTGAATACCCTTATTGTGACTAATTTAATCGTTGTGTATATAGATATCTTATTAGTCAGTGGCTTTAGAGCTATTGACTTTTTATTTTTAAAAAGAATAAGAATATATAGAGAATCTGATGATGAATTATCATTAGGTTCTTTTTTATTAGGATATTTAAAAAATTATAAAATAATAAAAATTGGGAGGAAATATGATAAAAGTAGGATTAGTAGGAGCAACAGGTTATGCAGGACAGCAATTATTATGGATTTTAGAAAAACATAAGGAAGTAGAAATAATTTTTTTATCATCAAATAGTTATGAGGGAAAGGATATTTCAGAAGTATATAAAAATTATAAAAATTATTACTCTAAAAAATTAATATCTCAAAAAGATGTTGAAACAAAGTTAGGGGAAATCGATCTATTATTTGTGGCTTTACCCCATGGTATGTCAGAAACATTAGCATATAAAGCATTGGGAAAGAATGTAAAAGTAATAGATTTAGGAGCAGATTTTAGATTAGATGATTCAGATACATATGAAAATTGGTATAATGTAGTACATGAATATCCAGAAATAAATAAACAGGCAGTTTATGGGCAGCCAGAGTTATATAGAAAAGAGATAAAAGAAAGTAATATAATAGCAGCACCAGGTTGTTATCCTACATCTGCAATATTAGGTACAGCACCTCTTTTAAAGAATAACTTAGTTAATACTAAAAGCATAATTATTGATTCTAAGTCAGGTGTATCTGGAGCGGGAAGAGGTTTAAAGGTAGATTCATTATTTACAGAAGTAAATGAAAATTTTAAGGCTTATAATCTTTTTATGCATAGACATACACCTGAAATAGAACAGGAACTTGGAAAAGCAGCTAGTAGCGATGTAAGTGTAATTTTTACTCCACATTTACTACCTATAAATAGAGGTATTTTATCTACAATATATCTAGATTTAAATAAAAAAATAACAGAAGAAGAAGTATATAAACTTTATAATGAGTTTTATAAAAATGATTATTTTGTTAGAATTACTGAAGAGTTACCAGAAATTAAAAATATAAAAAATACAAATATTTGTGAGATTGGACTAAGGGTTCATGAAGAAAAAAATAAAATAATTATAGTTTCCACAATAGATAATCTAATAAAGGGAGCTGGTGGCCAAGCAGTGCAGGCTATGAATATTATGTTTGGAATTGATGAAAAAGAAGGATTAGAGTATCTATCAATGTATATTTAAAGATAAACTATAGTAGTATGGAATAAGAATATATAGTTAAAAGCTAATTTATGAAGATGGTGTATAAATAGGAAAATTTTAAAATATAAAAGTCAGACAGAAAATTTAGAATCTTATTAGGAGGAAATCAAATGAAGGTAATAGATAATGGAACAATAACTGATGTAAAAGGTTTTAAGGCAACTGGAATAACAGCAGGATTAAAAAAGAGTGGGAAAAAGGACTTAGCATTAATATATAGTGAAGAGAAAGCAGTAGCAGCAGCAGTATTTACAAAGAATCTAGTGAAGGCCGCCCCAATACTGTTAGATATGAAAAATATTAAATCAGAAAATATACAGGCAATTATTATAAATAGCGGTAATGCAAATGCATGTACAGGAGAAGAAGGATATCAAAATGCTGTAAAAATGACAGAGATAGTTGCTAAAAAATTAAATTTACATCCAAGTGAAGTTTTAATAGAATCTACTGGAATTATTGGTGTTCAGCTAGATATGGAAAAAGTGGAAAAAGGCTTAGAAGAAATATCGGATAAATTAGAGAAAGATGGAGGTCATGATGCTGGAAGAGCTATAATGACAACTGATACATTTCCTAAAAATATAGCAGTTAAAATAGTAATTGATGAAAAAGAAGTGACTATAGGGGGCATAGCTAAAGGTTCAGGAATGATACATCCTAATATGGCAACAATGTTATCTTTTCTTACAACAGATATAAATATAGATAAAGAACTTTTACAAAAGGCTTTTTCCTACAGTACAGATAAAACTTATAATATGATTTCTGTAGATGGAGATACAAGTACGAATGATATGGCTGGAATACTTGCAAATGCAGCAGCTGGAAATAAAAAAATTACAGATGAAAATAGTGAAGAGTATAAAATTTTTAAAAAAGCTTTGGATTATGTGAATGAAGAGCTGGCAAAGTCAATAGCAAAAGATGGTGAAGGTGCAACAAAACTAATAGAAGTAACAACTAAAAATGCAAAAACTAAAGAGGATGCAAAAAAAGTATCAAAGTCAGTTATTACCTCAAGTTTATTTAAAGCAGCAGTATTTGGTTCAGATCCAAATTGGGGAAGAATACTTTGTGCTGTGGGTTATTCAGGAGCAGAACTTTCAGTGGAAAAATTAGATATATTTATTAAAGGTGAAGATAATATAGTACAAGTAGCAAAAAATGGAATGGGAATAAAATTTGAAGAAAGTGAAGTAGAAAAAATATTAGAAGAAGAAAAAGTTGGTGTAATAATAGATTTACATGATGGTGAAAGTATGGCTACTGCATGGGGCTGTGACCTAACTTATGATTATGTGAAAATCAACGCTGATTATAGAACATAGAGGAAATGAAAATAAAATTTATCAAATAAGAATACATATAATAGAAGGAGAAAAAATGATAAATAATCATGAAAAAGCACATATTTTAATAGAGGCACTCCCATTTATAAGAAAATATTCAGGGAAAACAGTAGTGATAAAATATGGTGGAAGTGCAATGATAGATGAGGAAATGAAGAATGAGTTCATAAAAGATGTTGTTTTGATGAAGTATGTAGGAATAAATCCTGTAATCATACATGGAGGCGGTCCTGAAATAAATACAATGCTGGAAAAAATAGGAAAAGAAACAAGATTTGTAGAAGGAAATAGAGTTAGTGATAAAGAAACTGTCGAGATAGCTGAAATGGTTTTATCTGCAAAGCTAAATAAAGGAATAGTAGCTGATATAAATAACAATGGCGGAAAAGCTGTGGGTCTTAGTGGAAAAGATGGAAATTTGATTTTAGCTAAGAAGAAATATATTGAAAAGGATAATGAAAAGATTGATATTGGTTATGTGGGAGAAGTAATAAAGATAAATCCTGAACTTATAAATATTTTAGTTGAAAAGGATTATATACCAGTAATATCATCAATTGGTTATGATAAGGAAGGAAATACATATAATATAAATGCTGACTATGTAGCTGGAGAAATAGCAGGAGTCTTAGATGCTTTTAGATTGATGTTTTTAACTGATGTAGATGGGATATTAAGGGATTCGGAAGATAAGAAAACATTAATAGCTGAAATCACTAAAAATGAAGTGCTGGAGTTAATAAAAGATCAAACAATAAGTGGTGGTATGCTTCCAAAGGTAAATACATGTTTAAATGCTATTGATAAAGGAGTAAAAAATGTTATAATACTAAATGGAAAGGTAAAGCATTCAATATTATTGGAGCTTTTTACTTCAGAAGGATTTGGTACAATGATAAAGGGCGAAAACTTTAATAAATAAATAAACTAAGGAGGAAAATATGCTATTAAATGTATATAATAGGTTTAATGTTAATTTTGTGAAAGGAAAAGGTGTATATCTATATGATGATCAGGGAAATGAATTTCTAGACTTTGTGTCTGGAATAGCAGTAAATTGCTTAGGACATGCTCATCCTGTAATATCAGAAGCTTTAAGAAAACAAGGAGAAACTTTGATACATATATCAAATCTTTATCACAGTGAAGCACAAACAAAACTAGTTGATAAATTAATAGGACTGAGTAAACATGAAAATGTATTTTTTTCAAATAGTGGTACAGAAGCTAATGAATTAGCAATAAAAATAGCTAGAAAATTTGGAAATAATATAAATAATAATAAAACAGAAATAATATATATGAAAGATTCGTTTCATGGGAGAAGTACAGGATCATTAGCAGTTACAGGACAAAAAAAATATCAAGAACCATTTGAACCTTTGATCCCAAATGTTACAGAATGCTTATTTAATAATATAGAGGATTTTATATCAAAAATAAATGAGAACACTTGTGCTGTAATATTAGAGCCTGTTCAGGGAGAGAGTGGAATACAAACGGCAAGTCCAGAATTTTTAAAGGTTTTAAAAGAAAAATGTGAAGAATACAATGCCCTACTTATATTTGATGAAATACAGTGTGGAATGGGAAGAATGGGAACTCTATTTGCTTACGATAAATTAGGAGTGGTACCGGATATAGTTACTATAGCTAAAGCTTTAGGAGGAGGAGTACCAATTGGAGCTTGTCTAACTAGAGGGAAAGCAAATGATGTTATGGTTCCAGGAGATCACGGATCTACTTATGGAGGAAACCCTTTAGTGTGTGCTGTAGCTTACGATGTACTTACTGAATTAGTTGATAATAAAGTAATAGCAGGAGTAGAAGAAAAAGGGAAGTATGTATCAGAAAAATTAAATGCACTAAAAGAAAAGTATGATCTAATAGAAGAAATTAGAGGAACTGGACTATTAATTGGAATAAAATTAAATGAAAGAGTAGCAGCTAGAGAGTTTGCTAATAAGGCATTTGATAATAAATTTTTACTTGTTCCAGCTGGAAATAATGTTCTTAGATATTTTCCACCATTAAATGTAACATTTGAGGAGATAGACAAGTCTATTATAAAAATAGAAGAAGTTTTAAAGGAAATCTAAATCAAAAAGGTTTAAGAAAGACAATAAAAATGTGAGGTGAAAATATGTTAAGCGGGAAATCATTTTTGAAATTATTGGATTTTACAATGGAGGAATTAGAGTACCTTCTAAATTTAGCAAAAAAATTAAAAGAAGACAAGAAAAATACTATAGAAGAAAAATTAATGGTTGGTAAGAATATAGCATTGATATTTGAAAAAACATCAACTAGAACAAGATGTGCCTTTGAGGTAGCTGCCTTTGATCAAGGTGCTAATGTAACTTATATTGGGCCTGCAAGTTCACAAATTGGAGATAAAGAATCAATAGAAGATACAGCTAGGGTTTTAGGAAGATTTTATGATGGTATAGAA
>JAGOZX010000122.1 GCA_018058425.1 Sebaldella sp. | reverse complement strand
GCTCTTATAGTGGTTCTGCTTGTATCTAAGATCTTAGATAATGAAGTAAGATTAACAGAACCTTATATTAAAAACTTTAATTTTATAAAATCAAGCCTTTCTTCTCTTGAATGTTTACTAATGTTTTTGATAATGCCTAATGTCTCGTCAGTTTTTAAACTCTCATCAAATAATAATTTTCCTTTAGATTCCTTTTTGACAATAGGAAGTTTATTTAGTTTTAAAATAAAGTTCAAATTATCTATTTCGTAGCGAACAACTCTATCTGAAATATTTAAAGCTTTAGTTACCTCCTTTATTGAAGTTATAGAATTAGATTCCAAAAAATCCAATATTTTTAATAATCGATTATTAATATTCATTTTTCTCACCGATATAATTTTACCCTTAATGCTTAGAAAAACAAGTGTCAAACTTTTTTCCAAATTTTTTCTAAATACTTCCATAAGTAAAAACCTTTAAAAATAAGTATTTAAGAGAATAGAGATATATTGTAGTGAAAAATTTTAAATTATTACAGTTTTTTGATATATATGTGTAAAAGTTTATGATAAGAAGGTATGATGTTAAATTGGATAGGGAGTTTAAAAGCAAAAATTAAACAATAAAAAAATTATATAAGAAAAAATTCTATGTGTTGTATTCAAAGAAACAAATACAAAAAGAAAATTTACTTATATAATTTAGAAAAAAATACTGAAAAGTTGTAATTAACTTGCAAACTTATCATAAAACATTTTAAAAGCTATGATAAAAGAAACGCTTAAAAATATGGGTCTGATAAAGGTAACCCCTTTTTTTATAGCTAATTTTGTACCAACTAAAGAACCAGCTAAAATAGCAATAGTTCCAATAAATCCATAATAAAAATTTACTTGTCCATGCATCAAAAATATAATTAAAGCAGAAAAACCTGATGCGAAGTTTAATAACTTTGTATTTCCTGATGCTTCTATAAAATCAACACTAAAAACCTTAATAAGCATGACTATGAAAAAAGTTCCTGCTCCAGGACCAAAAAAACCATCATAAAACCCAATTAAAAATGTAAAGAAAATACCCTTTGCTAAAACAGCTTTATGTGGGTGTTTATACATGCTAACACCACCAAGTGACTTATTAAAAAGAGTGTAAATTCCTACTCCTAAGATTAGAAATGGAATAATTGCACTTAAAAAATCAGGTTTGATACGATTTAGCACAGTAACGCCTAAGGCAGAACCCACAAATGATGCAGGAACTAAAAATTTTAAAAGTCTTAATTGTAACTTATTATGTTTTAGATACCCTAAAAAACTTCCGAAAGTTCCAAAGTTGGATGAAAATTTATTTGTACCAAGAGCTGTATAAATTGGCATTCCTGTTAATAAATAAGCTGGAACTGTTAGAAGCCCGCCTCCTCCGGCAATGGAGTCAATAAAACCACCTGCAAAAAGTAAAAGTACAAATGGTATTAGATTATGTAAGTCATTAAAAATAGAAACTCCTCCTTTTGAAATTGTAAGTCATTTTGAATTATATCTTGTAAACTAAAAAAATTCAATTAAAATAAAAAAAAGCAAGTAGTTAATATGAAATTAAGATTGCCTTTCTTTATATTGTACACAGATTGTGGTATAATAAATCCATATAATGAAGTTAGGTGATAAAGGTGGATTTTAAAATATATTCAGATTTCAAACCGACTGGGGATCAGCCTCAGGCGATAGAAAAAATAGTTGAAAATTTAGAAAATGGAGTTTCTGACCAGATTTTATTAGGTGTTACAGGTTCAGGCAAGACTTTTACTGTAGCAAATGTAATAGAAAAATTAAATAGGCCTGCTTTGGTAATGGCTCCAAATAAAACGTTGGCAGCCCAGCTTTATAATGAGTATAAACAATTTTTTCCAGATAATGCAGTGGAGTATTTTGTTTCTTATTATGATTATTATCAGCCAGAAGCTTATGTATCTGTAACAGATACATATATAGAAAAGGATTCTTCAATAAATGATGAAATAGATAAGTTAAGACATGCTGCTACAGCAGCTCTTTTAAATAGAAGAGATGTTATTATAGTAGCATCTGTTTCTGCTATATATGGACTAGGATCACCAGAAGCATATAGGAAAAGATCAATTCCTATAGATGTAAGTACAGGATTTGATAGAAATGATTTGATTTTAAGACTTGTAGGTCTAAGATATGAAAGAAATGACTATGCTTTTGAGCGTGGTAAGTTCAGAGTAAATGGGGATGTAGTAGATTTATACCCAGCATATCAAGATACAGGTTATAGATTCGAATTTTTTGGTGATGACTTAGAAAAAATATCAGAGATTAACACACTTACTGGGCAAAAAATTAGAAATATTGAAAGAATATCTATAATGCCAGCAACCCACTACCTTTCTACAGAAGATTCTGAAACTATGTTTCATGAGATAAAAGCAGAGCTAGATGAAAGAATAGATTTTTTTCAGAGAAAGAATATGCTTTTAGAGGCACAAAGAATTAAGCAAAGAACAGATTATGACCTAGAAATGATTGCAGAAATTGGATACTGTAAAGGAATAGAAAACTATTCAAGGTATTTATCTGGTAAAGGTCCTGGAGAGACACCCGATACACTGGTAGATTATTTTCCAGAAGACTTAGTAGTATTTTTAGATGAGTCACATATATCAGTTTCACAGATAAATGGTATGTATAAAGGTGATAGAGCAAGAAAACAATCACTTATAGATAATGGGTTTAGACTTCCAAGTGCTTTTGATAACAGACCTATGAAATTTGATGAGTTCTTTAATAAAGTACCTCAAGTTGTTTATATTTCAGCTACCCCAGGGGAATATGAAGTGGATCAGTCAAAAAGTGAAATAATAGAACAACTAGTGAGACCAACAGGAATTATAGAACCATTAATAGAGATAAGACCAAGTAAAAATCAAATAGATGATTTGATGGATGAAATAAAACTAAGAGTGGACAGGAAAGAAAGAGTATTGGTAACAACACTTACGAAGAAGATGGCAGAGGAATTAACTGATTATTATTTAGAATATGGCATAAAGGTAAAATATATGCATTCAGATATTGAAACGCTAGAAAGAATAGAGATAATAAGAGGATTACGTCGTGGCGAGTTTGATGTTTTAGTCGGAATAAATCTTTTAAGAGAGGGATTAGATATCCCAGAAGTTTCTTTAGTAGCGATTTTAGAAGCAGATAAAGAGGGATTTTTACGTTCAAGAAGGTCACTAATACAGACTATGGGAAGAGCAGCAAGAAACATTGAAGGAAGAGTTATACTTTATGCTGATAGAATTACAGGTTCTATGAAAGAGGCAATGGATGAGGTAGACAGAAGAAGAGAAATACAAGTTGAGTATAATATCGTTCATAATATTGACCCAAAAACAATAGTAAGTAAAATATCAGATTCAATAGTTGATTATGAGATTGGAAATGAAAATAAAGTAGATAAAATTAAAAAATTATATAAAAATAAAAAAGAGATAGAAAAAGAAATAAAAGTATTAGAAAAAGAGATAAGAAAATTAGCAGAAGAGCTTAATTTTGAGAAGGCTATTCAAAAAAGAGATGAAATGAAGGAATTAAAAGAATTATTATTAGAAATATAATAATATTAGGTGGACTATAATTTTCTAACTTACAAATGGTAAGTGAGTTATAGTGGTTAAGATTTTTTAAAATTATGAAAGTGGGAGTGAAGATTAATGAAGCTATATTATTATCCAGTATGTAGTACTTGTAAAAAAGCGCTAAAATGGCTTGATGGAAATGAATTTAAATATGAAAAAGAAAATATTGTAGATGCGAATTTAACAAGAAAAGAGATAGAAAATATTTATAAAAAAAGTAAATTAGATATAAAAAAGTTTTTTAATACAAATGGAAATGTGTATAAACAGTTGGATTTAAAAAATAAATTAGAGAGCATGAATGAAAGTGAAAAGTTAGAGCTGTTGGCATCTAGCGGGATGCTTTTAAAGAGACCTATACTTGTCATGGGAAATAAAGTGATTGTTGGATTTAAAGAGGATGAATACAAAGAAAAATTATTATAGTAAAGGAGAAAATATGGAAGCGGCAGTTTTTTCAGTAAGTGAACTAAATAGAGCAGTAAAGGAATATTTAGAAGGAACATCAGCATTTAGAAATATCTATATACAAGGTGAGATTTCGAATATTACTTACTATAAAAGCGGGCATTTATATTTTACTCTAAAGGATAGTAAAGCAAATATAAAATGTGCAATTTTCAGATACCTATATAAAAAAGTACCGGCAGATCTCAAAGAAGGGGATCAAGTGAAACTGTTAGGAAGTGCTACCTTATATGAACAAGGAGGCTCGTTTCAAGTAATTGGTGAACAGCTAGAAAAACAAAATAAATTAGGTGAACTTTTTGAAAGGTTTGAAAAACTGAAAAAATACTATTTTGAATTAGGATATTTTAGTGAAGAAAATAAACAAAAACTTCCAAAAGTTCCTTTAAATATAGGTGTAGTTACTGCTGAAACAGGAGCAGCTATAAGGGATATAATTAATACAGTACACAAAAGATTTAGAAATGTTAATATTTATCTTTATCCCTCAAAGGTTCAGGGAGAGGGAGCAGCTTCTGAGATATCAAGAGGAATAAAAGTCTTTAATAGAGAAAAAGAGAAGATAGATCTAGACTTTATAATTGTTGGTAGAGGTGGAGGAAGTATAGAGGATTTATGGGCCTTTAATGAAGAATTAGTTATAGAGGCTATACATAATTCAAATTTACCAGTAATATCTGCTGTTGGTCATGAAATAGATAATTTATTATCTGATTTAGTTGCTGATGTGAGAGCGGCAACGCCAACACAAGCAATAGAAATAGCTGTTCCTTCAAAAAGTGATTTGATTCAAGAGTTAGATTATAGGAAAAATGTATTGAATAAACTTTTATTGAACGAGATTAATCTAATGAAGAGCAAGCTCGAAAAGAGAAACTCAAATTATATTATAAGAAATTTTTTAAATATTATAATAGAAAAAAAACTTGGATTAATAGAGAAAGAGAATCTACTGAATAAGAGTCTTAAATATAAAGTCTTAAATGGACGGGATAAATTAACTGTTATTAAAAGGATGTTATCTAAGATAAATTTAGAAGAAAAAATCAAAGTAAATATAGTAAACTTAGAGGAAAAAGAGAAATATTTAATAAAAATGATGAATGAAAAACTAAAAAAATATAAAAATGAATTAGAATATAAAAGTGCTGTAATATCAAAATATAATTCAGGTAATATACTAAAACAGGGATATACACTTACAAAATATAAAGGTAAATTAGTAACAAAGAAAGAAAACTTGAAAAAAAATGATGAAATTATAACAATTTTTTCTGATGGAGAAATTAAGAGTATTGTAGAATAGATAAAATGATATAATAATAATATAAACATAAAAAATTATTTGCATAATTAATTTTTTTTGATACAATATAAGAGATAGAAAGAATATTGGAGGAACCAATGAAAAGAAAAATTGCAATGATATTAGTAATAATTGCGACATCAATTATTTTAACTGGAGAACCTACAGAAACTGGAGGAGATTCAGGAGCACCTGCGGCAGGAACAAAGCCAAATACTGGGGGAACTAAACCTCAAACAACACCAGCTACCACAGATGAGGCGCCAAAGACAGAAACTGAAATTGATCAAATAATTCAATCAGAACTAGATAATATAAATAAAGATACAGCGACTACACCAGCTACACAGTCAACTGTAGATACAGGTACAACACCTGCTATGGGCGACCAAGCTTCAGATGGCTCTAAATTCAAAGTTTATGATAATTATGAAAAAGCCATAAAAGCAAGTCCTAGTTCAGGAGCTATTTTTAGATTATGTAATTTATATTTTAGAGATGGTCTTTATGAAAGAGCAATGAGTCTAGCAAAGTCAGATAATGCAAGAGATGTACGTAATTTATATGTAGTAGCGCTTTCATCAAGATTAATGGGGAATTTTGATCAGTCAATTCAGTATTATAATGAGATCTTAGCAAAGTATCCAGGATTTGCTGAAGCACAGCTAGGCTTAGGAATAGCATATAAATCAAAGGGTGATTTCCAAAGAGCTGTAGAGTATTTAAAAAATTATAATAATGTTAGAAGAGATGACAATGTAAGCAGGGAAATTTCATTATTAAATAGTATAATAAATGGTACATTATAAAATATTTTTAGGAAGTCTAAAGGCTAGTATGCTTTTAGGCTTTTTTTGTTTTTGAAAAAATGTAGAAATATATTAAGTTTAATTATATTTTTTTAGGTCAAGCTCTGAATTAAAATATTGCTTATAAGATAAAAAATTTTAAAATGAATAATTTTAGATTAAAAATATTTAAAAATAATATTTTTTTTGATATAATATAAAGAAAAAATAATAAAATTTGTATTTAAGATAAAAAACTAGGGGGAAAAA
>JAGOZX010000013.1 GCA_018058425.1 Sebaldella sp. | reverse complement strand
TTTAGTATAATTAATTTGCATAAGTAAAATTCCTTTCTGTATTGTTTTCCCAAAAACATAATACTATTGAATTTTTACTTATGCAATTTTTTTTTACTTTTCCACCCCACTAAATAGTATACAACCACAATGAACAAAGAACCGAGAGTAATAAAATTATAATTTTATTCTCTTGAAAAACAATAAAGAGTGAATAGTAATTAATATTTAAATTTGAAGGATATATCTAAATCTCATATTTTACATTCTTAATATAAAAAAATTAAGACAGTAATTTTATGGTAAAAGTAGAAGAGATAAAACAAATAAACTAGTTGTTTAAATAAAAAGGAGAGCAAAAAAATATGGATACAGAAAGACATGAACACTATAAAAATAAATGGGGAGTTTTAATTACAATATTATTACTAACTTTTATGACTGCATTAGACGGAAGTATAGTAAATGTGGCATTACCCACTATGTCAAAAGCATTATCTGTAAATACACAATCAATAAGCTGGGTTTTTTCTGCTTACTTAATAGGAATTTGTACTCTTATACTAGCTTTTGGAAAATTAGGAGATCTTAAAGGAAAAATGAAGATTTTTAAAATTGGTGTAGTATTATTTACATTGGGTTCATTAATGTGTGGACTATCAATAACTTTACCAATTCTTATAATAGCAAGAATAGTTCAGTCTGTGGGAGCCGCTGCTGCTATGGCAACGAGTCAGGGGATTATTACAGAGGCATTCCCTAAAAATGAAAGAGGTAAGGCTTTTGGGCTTTTTGGTACTTTTGTAGCATTAGGTACCATGATAGGGGCACCATTGGGAGGCTTTATAATCTCTATATTTGACTGGAACTATATTTTTCTTATAAATATTCCTATTGGAATTATAGTACTTGTTTTCTGTAAAAAGTTTTTACCTAAAGAGCATGTGAAAGCTAGGAAATTTCCCGATATAAAAGGATTCTTACTTTTGGTAATAACAATAGTTACATTTTTTATTGCTGTAATGCAAGGTGGAGCTTTAAACTATAATCATCCATTTATAATTATTTGCTTTATTATTTCAATAATAACATTCATTTTATTTATAATAGTGGAGAAAAAGGCCGATGAGCCAATGTTAGATTTAGATATATTCAAATCAAAATTATTTTCAATAAGTATTTTTTGTTCATTTCTAAGCTTTGTAGCAATCTTTTGTTTATTAATGGTTAACCCATTTTATTTACAATATACTATGAAGTATACACCAGCTTTTACAGGCTTGTTAATGATGTTTTATTCAGTAATATTAACGCTTGCAGCACTTTTTAGCGGCGTACTTTCAGATAAGATAGGTTCAGAATTACTGATTTTAATAGGATTAATAACAATGGGGATAGGATTCTTTCTTATGACTATATTAAGCATAAGTACTCCAATATCAGTATTTTTAGTTCTTGTAGCAATAATAGGCTTTGGAGCAGGATTATTTCAATCACCAAATAATTCATTAGTAATGTCCACAGTTAGTAAAGATAAACTTGGAATAGCAGGAAGTGTAAATGCACTAGTAAGAAATATTGGAATGAGCGTAGGTATAGCAGTTGCTACAATACTTTTATATAACAGAATGAGTCATAAAGCAGGATATAAAGTATTATCATATATAGAAGGAAGAGATGATATTTTTATATATGGAATGAGATATGTGTATATAACAGCTGGAATACTTTGTATGATTGGAGCAGTTATAACTTTCATGAGGTTTCATAATTCTAAAGTTAAGCATTTTTAGAAGAAGTAATAATTCAAATAAATAAATAAAAATTAGAGTAGTATAAAGCTACTCTAACTTTTTATTCTGTTCATTAGCTAAGTTTAAGTAAAGCTGGGATGACAACTTCATTCCAACCTTCTGTGTATTCTTTTATGTCTTCTCTAAAATAATCTGCATTAATTGTAAGTTCAGTTCCATTTTCTTTTTTTAGTAATTGATAAGTAACATGCTCTTTGTCTGTAAGAGGATTACTTGAATCTACTTCTGAATATTTTAGGTGCTTATAAGGTGTACATTCGAGAACGATTCCTTTCTCTAAAAATTCTTGACCCATATAAGTGCCCTTCCAAGAAATAGTACTCCCTACTTCCCAATTAGATGTAACCTCACCATTGTACATATATTGCTTTGTGTACTCAGGCTTTGTTAAGAATTCCCATACTTTTTCAATTGTTGCATCTAAAAAGATTGTTTTTTTATAATTAAACTCATAATTCATAATTTTCCCTTCTTTCAATTTTATAAATATAATAATAAAGATACGTACACTTTATTTAAGTTTAAAACAAAGTGTTGTTTATAAAAACTATTTATCGTCAATATAATTATACCTCTGTTATAAAAAAAGTAAAGCATATAAAAATAAAAAAATATTTAAAAAAATCAAAATTCTGTATTCAAAATTTTTCATTTTTTTATTTAACATATGGTTTATAAGAATAAGATTTAGAAATTAATTTAAATTTTTTATTTTATATATCATCATGACAATATAATTAATTATCGTAAATAAGTGTATATACATTTATTTTTAAAAAAATTTTTTATAAAAATAACAATGATTTTATTGGTATTTTTCATGTTTTTTTGTAATTGTCTTACAGGAAACGTAAATAAAAATACAAAATATTCTTGACTTTTCTTTGTAATTAAGTTACAATGTATTTAGTTGAATTTCATAGATTGCAAATTAATGTTTATGAATCAAATAATAACAAAATTTAAATATTCAAATATTTAATAAAAATAACTTAGGAGGTCGCCATGAAAAAAACAATATTAATCTTAACATTAGTGGCAGTAGCTTCGTATACATCATTAGCAAGCGCTGTAACTTATGATTCACCAAAAGAAATAATTGATAGAATTCAATGGGAAATGAAGCATAAATAGATTATAAATCTAATAAAAAAAATTTTTAGGAGGACATCATGAAAAAAACAATATTAATTTTAACTTTAGTATCAGCAATTTCATTCACAGCATTAGCAAGTGTAACTTATGATTCACCAGAAGAAATAATTAAGAGAATTCAATTGGAAATGAAACATAAATAGATTATAAATCTAATAATAAAAATTTAGGAGGACATCATGAAAAAAACAATATTGATTTTAACTTTAGTATCAGCAATTTCATTTACAGCATTAGCAAGTGTAACTTATGATTCACCAGAAGAAATAATAGGAAGAATTCAATTAGAAATGAAACATAAATAGATTATAAATCTAATAATAAAAATTTAGGAGGACATCATGAAAAAGACAATGTTAATTTTAACTTTAGTATCAGCAATTTCATTTACAGCGTTAGCAAGTGTAACTTACGATTCGCCAGAAGAAATAATAGGAAGAATTCAATCAGAAATGAAGCATAAATAGTATTAATAAATAAATAAAAACTCGCAATAATTAATGCGAGTTTTTTATTTTAGTAAAATTATTATTTAATGATTAAGAGAAACTTAGCCTAATTAAAGAACATTGTTGTTCTCTATGCAACTTTTTCTGATTACTAATTCTGTGGGAAGTATAACTTTTTTGCTTAATTTTCTGTTATCTTTTATACGTTCCATAAGGAGATTAACAGTAGTTTCACCCATAAAATCAGTATATATTTTTACTGTAGTTAATGGAGGACTCATATATTGTGCTATAGAAATATCATTAAACCCTATTATAGAAATATCATTTGGAATAGTTAAATTATGCTCTTCAACAGCTTTGTACGCACCAATTGCAATGGAATCATTTGCTAAGAAAAAAGCAGTAGGAAATTCTTTTTCATCCAATATTTCATTCATATATTTATATCCACAATCAGGAGTGAAAGCTCCTATTCTAATGAAGTTTTCGTTATATAGCTTTTTTTCTTTCATATATTCCTCATAATAAGATTGTCTAAAGTCAATTTTAGTTTCTCCATTTATAACATCAGAACCACCTATAAAGCCAATCTTTTTGTGACCAAGCTGCATTAGATAATCAAGAACTTTACGTACAGATTTTTTTATATCAAATATAATACAATCTACTTTTTCATCTTCCACAAAAACATCACTAAAAATAATATTGTTATTTAATAACTTTATTTTATTTATCTCACTGTCTGAAAATAATCCTAAAAGAATTAATCCATCTAATTTTTTTAAGTTATCAGTTATTGATTCTTTTCCTAAGATTTCATATTTTACATTATGTTTTTTTAGAAATTTTTCAATAGCTAGTCTAGTAGACAAATAATAAATATCCTCTAATTCTTCCTTCTCAGAATATCCTTTAATAATATTTATTTTATAACTATTTTTCTTATCTTTAGTTTTTTTTGTTTTTAAGTATTCTAATTTTTCAGCAACTTCAAATATCTTTTTTCGAGTTTTATCAGTGACTTTGAGTGTATTGTCATAATTCAATACTCTAGATACTGTAGCTATAGAGACATGTGCTTTTTCTGCGATATCTTTTATAGTGGCCATATAGGGTCCTCCAAGTTTTCTTTATAAGTCAATAGTATTATAACATGATTACTTTGTCAAGATTTGTATGATGTATATAGAAATTTTATTTTATTTTTTCCTTAGCCAAAGTTAGATCATCTATTTCTTTGTTATTGTATAATGATAACTTTAGAGAAAGTTTAAACGGTTCAAACTTACATGTATACTTTTCCAATTGTGACTGACCACATGAATTAGTACCTAATCCATTTTGTTTATAGTCCACATTCAGTGTTATAAAATCTCTTTTTTTCAAGTCAATAGTGTGTTTAGCTTTTTCTAAGTCTAGGTCTTCATAAAAACGAGCACTGAAATCAAAATAATCATCACTTTGAACCATTAATCCCATTCCACGGTCATCTATTAACCTTGTCCATTCACAATTGCTTCTGCTGCCGTTTTCTTGAGGCATAATGTAATTAGTAAATAATTCATCTATACTTTTATTGTAAAAGCCAAATAACTGTGATTGTTTAGAATCTGGATAAGATTCACCATCCCCTAAACCATACCAACGTACATTTTCACATTCTTTATTTAGTTTCATTTTTAATCCAATACGAGGAAGCATAGGAGGAGCTTTTTCTATAAGTCCAGAAGGCTCTCCAGATACATCAAGTAAAATAGTCCCATCAGTATAAACTTTATAAGTATAGACACTTTTATAATGCCATGCAGAATTAGGTGATCCATTTATTACATTTACTTGAATTAAAACATGATTTTCTTTTACTTCAGAGTGAAAGTCTTTAACTATTTCTGTCATTAGATGCATAAAATATTTTTTATAGTAATCTTCTACTACATACATATCATTGTCTATAGGGGCTCTCCAAAAGTTTAGTTCAGGTCCCTCTTTTATAATAGTTAATCCATCTTTTTCAGCGTGTAACAGCCTACCTGTAACTTTATCAAAAGAACATTTAAAGTCTATTCCGATTATATCTAATTGACAAGAAGTTTCTGAAACTCTAATAAGATCTGTTATTTCTTTAGTAAAATACTTTGTCTTTGTCAAAAGTTTAAACTGAGCTGTACCTAACTCATGTCCTTCATCAGCCCAAGAAGTTTTTCTATTTAATTTATACGAAATATTTAAATAATAATCAGAGTAATCTTTGAATTTAATATCTTTCATGTCATAAACACAAATATCTTTAATCTCTCTGGCTTTTACATCTATATCAGTACTTCCACTCTTTATTATAGTATTGTCTTCTACAATAGAGTAGAAAAGAGTCATAGAATTTAAGTTTATAAAGTCATATCTACTTGTTAATCTTAAAATTCCAGTTTTTAAATCTACACTTTCTGTTTTTACAGGTTCTATTATTTTTTTGTATTCAAGTAAACTAGGAGATGGTTTACGATTAGGCATTAAAAGACCATCTATACAAAAATTACTGTTATTAGGATCATCTCCAAAGTCGCCACCATATTTATAGTATACTTCACCATTTTCATCAATAGTTTTTATTCCATGATCAAACCATTCCCAAATAAATCCTCCTTGCAGATGATCATTTTCATAGAATAAGTCCTGATACTCTTTTAAATTTCCAGGTCCATTTCCCATAGCATGTCCATATTCACATAAAATATGAGGCTTTTCAGATGACTTTGCTATATCTGACATATATGTTTTCTTTACATCTGGTGTAAGAAATGTAGGCTCAAGCCAAGTATACATAGTAGAGAATACATCAGTTACTTCTGCTTTGGCATCTCCTTCATAGTGTACTAGTCTATATGGATCGATTTCTTTTGCTCTTTTTGCCATAACTCTAAAGTTATGACCAAAAGAAGACTCATTTCCTAAAGACCACATTATAATAGAAGGGTGATTTTTGTCACGTTCTATCATTTTTTCCAAACGGGCTAAATGTACTTTTTCCCACGCAGGATCATCACTGATCCAATCATATTTATCTGTTAGTTCAAAACCATGACACTCTATATCAGCTTCATCTATAACATATAGACCATATTCATCACATAAGTCATAAAAATACGATGAGTTAGGATAATGCGCTGTACGTACAGCGTTAATATTATGCTGTTTCATAAGTATAATATCAGATTCCATTTCCTCTTTAGCTACAACTCTTCCATTTATAGGGTTATAATCATGTCTATTTACACCTTTAATTTTTATAGCAACACCATTTATAGTAAAAGTATTTCCTTTTATTTCAATCTTTCTAAATCCAACATTTTGTGTAATTACAGAAATTATATTATTTCCATCAGTTAATGTGATGAGCAGCTTATATAAATTAGGTTCTTCAGCAGACCATTTCTGAGGATTAGAAATTTTTTCTTCTATTATAATTTTATCGCCTTCAAGCTTTTGTGTTTTTTCTAAAATTTTTACTTCATCTTTATCATATAAAGAAAAATTAACACTTAAATTTTCTTTATACTTTCTAATCTTTGTATTTATTTTTAAAACAGCATCTGTATAAGTTTCATCTAAATCAGTGACTATAAAAATATCATCTATACCTGTAAATGGCTCTGTATAAATTTCTACGTCTCTAAATATTCCACTTAACCACCACATATCTTGATCTTCTAAGTAAGTACCATCAGACCATTGGTATACTCTCACAGTTAGTTCATTTTCACCATCATTTACAAGTGCAGTAATATCAAATTCAGATTCACATCTTGCACCTTTATCATATCCAAGTTCTACTCCATTTAAATATACATGGAAGGCAGAATCTACACCATGAAACTTTAAAATAATTCTTTCTTCATTCCAATTTTTTGGAAGTGTAAAGTTTCGTTTATAAATACCTGTAGGATTTATAGTAGGTACAAATGGAGGATTTATAGGGAAGCTAAACCATAAATCTGAATAATGCATTTTCCCATATCCCTGCATTTGCCAGTTTCCTGGGACAATTATATTATCCCATTTAGATGTATCAAAATTTTTAGCAAAGAAATTTTCAGGTGAATATTCTGGAGCATCTAAAAATAAGAATTTCCATAATCCATTTAAACTTTTTTTATTATGTTTATTTTGATTATTTAAAGCGCCTTCTAGGCTTTTATGAATATTAAAACTAGCTCTAGTTTTAAGTGTGTTTATTCCTGTAATGTTTATGTTTTCCCATGTTTTCATAAGTTTATCCTTTCTTGTTTTATAGGAAGTATTTTAAGTATTATCATTTAATATTAAAAACACTGCTGAAGTCCAAGCAAAACCTTTATCTCTTAGTCCTTCTCCAGTTTTTGCATTAAAGTTTTCGGCTAAGCCGCCTGTTTTTATTAAATTTAAATATTTTTTTCTTAATTCATTCGAAAAGTCAGTTTTACCTGCTCTGTTAAGAGAATCAATAATTATCATCATAACAGGAGCCCATATAGGTCCTCTCCAATAACCATCTGGATTATAAAATGAACTTGATATACTTTCTGTCGCTAATCCATATGGAGTTAAAAATCTATTATCTTCTTTTAAGCCATTAACTAATTCTTCTAGAATATTTTCTGGAAGGAGGTTTCCTAAAATTAATGGGATAAATGAAATAAGAGAGTCACCGGCAGTTACAGGAAGTTTTTTATTTCCTTCTATTTTTCTAGCAATAAATTTTTTTCCATTCCAAAACTCTTTTATTAGAATATCTAAGAATTTTGTACTTTTATTTTTCCAATTAAGGCTTTCACTATTTAATCCTATCTTTTCAGCAACTTCAGCTAAAAAATTCATTTGAGTTATTAAAAAACTAATTAGATCAGGACTTTCAATAGGACCGCCATCATGGAAAATAGTACTATTATCCCAGCCAGAATCATTTCCATGAAAATATTTTGGAATAATATCATTTTCATAAGTTCTGTACTGAAGCCAAAAGTTTGTCCATTTAGAAAGCATATCATAAACAATATCAAGCTTATCAGAGAAAAAATCAGGATTTTTCTCATAAAGGTATTTTATTGTCCAACCATGAATAGGTGGTTTACAACAGCTAAATGATGCATATTTATCATTTACATAATCTGGGAATAAACCGCTTTCATCTTGTGTAGCATAAAAGACCAGAAGCTGATCCCAAGCAAGCTTAGGATGATTTTCGATAAGAGACATAGCTACAAAACAGTTATCCCAACTCCAAATATTAGTCATCCAATTTTTTGACATATATACAGAATCATGACTAAGTACACCTTCTGAAAACACTACATTATTCCAAAGAACATAGGCAGCTAAATTATTTTCATAGTTATAATCTTTTGGAGTAGGAAAACTACTGATCCATTTATTAAAATCATTATTTACAGCTTCTAAACATGAGTCAAATTTCTCATATTCTTTTTTAGGAAGATAAACTCCTTTATAAAAGTGTAATACACATTCAATATTATCATCAGATAATTCTACCTGAACTTTCTCGCTTCGTTCTTCATTCCAAGGAGCGATTACATTAGTTTTACCAGCTAGAGGAACAAACATAGACTTTATATGTTTGGAATAACTGTTAAATTCCCAATTATTATTTTCATGTGAAATAATATGATCATAAGATTCATTATTTAAAGTTAACCGCAGTTTACAATGAGAACCACGGATTCTAATTTCATTTTGTTCTGACAGAATAAATTCTAGTTTTCCCATCTTTCCTTTTAAAGTAAGTAAAGATGGAGTCATTTCTATGTCATAATCAATAGAAACATTATTTTCTATTAGTTCTACCAAAAGAAAATTTCCTAAATTTTCATCTCCACCTCTTATATTTCTTATATATAAACCCTTACCTAACTCTTTAGGAGTTTTATAATTACTAATTGAAAGAAAAGATCCGTATCTGCTAAATGAGATATTATCTATGTTTATTTGCATGGTACTCCTTCCTTTTGTTTTGTATTTAGTTAAGGCACAGCTTCACAGCCATGCCAAATACATTTTGAAATATTTATGATAACAATACCGTATTTTAAAGCTTTATTTATTTTAATCCTGTAGAACTAACTCCCTCTATGATATGCTTTTGAGCGAAGAAGAAAATTAGCACAGGTGGAAGACATATCAGTGTAGTTATAGCCATTATAGAAGTAGTATCTACTCCAAAAACTCCTTTAAATTGTGCTAAACCTAATGTAAGAGTATATTTACTTTGATCATTTAAGAAGATTAATGGACCTAAATAGTCATTCCATGTATTTAACACATTAAATATAGCAACTAATACTAAAGCTGGTTTCATTAGAGGCAGGTATATTTTCCAATAGATTTGGAAAGCACTTGCACCATCTATTTTAGCTGCTTCATCTAGTTCTTTAGGAATTCCTAATAAAAACTGCCTAAGCATAAAGATAAAGAATCCTGACCCAAAAAAAGACGGAACAATAAGCGTTTTTAATGTATTTATCCAACCAAAAAAGTTAAATTCCATATATAAAGGTATCATAGTAACATCCCAAGGAATCATCATAGTAGCTAAAACAATAACAAATAAAAAATTCTTACCTTTAAAGTCAAACCTTGCAAAACCATAAGCTATTAATGATGAAGAGAATACTTGTGCTACTGTAGACATAACTACTACAATTAGAGTATTCTTTAAAAACATACCAAATGGCTGCATTTGCCAAGCATTTCCAAAGTTTTCAAATTTAAAATGTGATGGAATCCACTTTGGAGGAAATAAAAATACTTCATTACTTGGTTTTACTGATGTACTAAACATCCAATAAAAAGGTGCCAAAAATAATAGTGAACATATTATTAGCAGTAGATAAACAAAAATAGTTTTTGTCGTTTTATTTAATTTCATATTTTTCATAATTTTTAGCCTTTCAATTTAGTTTAAAAAAGTAAACTATTTTCTTATTAATAAAAAAAGTTATTTTTGAAATAGTTTCTTTTTTTTCTTTACTTTCTTATTAACAGTAGATTCTCCTTCATAATAAACCCACTTAGAAGAAGTTTTAAATACAATAAGAGTTAGTAATAAGATTATAATGAACATAAACCAAGCATTAGCAGCAGAATATCCCATTTTGAAATATTTAAATGCATTATCATATACATACATAGCGAAAAAGTATGTAGCACCAGCAGGACCTCCGCCTGTTAGTAATAATGCTAAAGTAAGTTGTTGGAAAGCATTTATAATACTTGTGATAATATTAAACAATATTGTTGGACTAAGCATAGGTAGTGTAATTTTGAAAAACTTATGAAATGCATTCGCACCATCTACCTCTGCAGCTTCATATAATTCAGCTGGAATATTTTTTAGACCAGTTAAAAAGATAAGCATCATAGTTCCCTGTCCCCATAAGCTGGCTAGTACCATAGATACAATAGCCCACTTAGAATCAAGAAGCCAGTTTGGTCCTTCGATATGAAAAAGTGATAAGAAATAGTTTAAAATCCCATATTCACCACTAAATACCCAAGACCAAATCATAGCTAATGCTACACCTGATATTACTGAAGGCAGATAAAATATAGTTTTAAAAACTCCGCTACCTTTTACATTTTGATTTAATAATATAGCTAAAATAAGTGCTGAAATTATATTTAATGGAACAAATAAAAACGCAAATTTTATTGTAATTCCAAATGATGTCCAGAATTGAGGATCTTTTGTAAACATAGTAGTATAATTCTTGAATCCTACAAATTCTGCATTACCAATAATAGGCCAGTTAAAAAAACTAATGATTAAGGAAAAAATCAATGGTCCTAAAGTGAATAATAAAAATCCAATAATCCAAGGTGAGATAAAAAAATATGGTGTTAAATCAATCTTCTTTTTAGATTTAGACTTTTTTGTAATAGGTATGTCCATAAATAACTCCTTTTTAATTTAGTAAAAATTCTGACTTAGTAACAACATCAGTAAATGCAGTTTTGGCATCTTGGTTACCAATCATAATATTTTCTATAGCTATTCCAAGATTTCTTTGAACTTCTTTCCAGTTTTTATTTAATAAAAATGCAGGAGTATTATCTGAAGTTTCAAGCATAGTGTAGAAAGGCTTCATCATTGGATCTTTTGTAGTTCCAAATTTTTCTACTAATGACTTTCTTACTGGTAAGTCTGTTACTCTTAATTTAGCAGCTTCTTCACTATTATAAAATTTTATAAATTCCCAAGCAGCATCTTTATGTTTTGAATCTTTCCACATAGCAACAGCTGATAAACTAACTACACTTTTAGGTGGGTTTGTTCCTTTTCTAGGCATTAAAGCAATTCCAAAGTCAACTCCAGCTTCTTTAAAGCCGTTTAAAGGCCAAATTCCACTTTCCCACATAGCGATTTTTTGTGCTTTGAAAATATCATCACCAGATTGTTGATCTTTTTTTCCTACTAAGACTCCTGCTTTACTTTTAACTAAATCTCCAAATAATTGAGCAGCAGCAATACTTTCGGGTGAATCTAAGTAACCTTTTAATGTTTTTCCGTCTGGACTAATATATGAACTTCCAAAGCTCCATAAAAATTGTTCGAAATCATAAGGATCTGGTTTAGATGGTACACCAAAACCATATATTTTTTCATCTGGCTTACTTAATTTTTGTGCCTTTTCTGCAAACTCTTCCCAAGTCCAGTTTTCAGTAGGATAAGCTACTCCAGCAGCATCAAATAATTTTTTATTATAATACATTACATGTGTTGTAAATCCTGATGGAATACCGTAAGTTTTTCCATCCATTTGTACATAATGAAGTAGACCTTCATAAAAATCTTTTATATCTATAGATGAATCTTTTGCTATATAAGGATTCAAATCTTCAAGAGAAGAACCATAAGTCGGGAAATCCCACATATACATAACATCTGGAGCATCTTTAGCACCAAATGAAGCAACTAATTTTTGATCAAATCCATCACCATAAGCTTCTACTTGAATCTTTATTTTTGGATTTTTTTCTGTAAATTTTTTAGCAATTTCCTTTTGGATCTCTAATTCTTGACCTGTGTCCCAAGTAGCAAACCTAAGTGTCACACTTCCATCCTTTGATTCTTCCTGTTTTTTTTCGCTTCCACAAGAAAAAATGAATAATAATAATAAACAACTTAAAAAAAGTGTTTTTTTCATACTGTTTTCCTCCTATATTTATATAAAAAATTTAATTTTGTTTCTGAAATTAGTATAGCTGCAAGGATCAAAATACATCCAAATAATAGTTTTGTTGAAAAATGTTCATGTAATACTATTATTGAAAATATCGCTCCAAAAACTGCTTCTGTGGATAATATAATAACTGTTTTATTAGAACTTGTATACTTTTGTGCCACTGTTTGTATTGTAAATGCTAAGAATGTACTAAAAATTCCCAGATATAATGTTGCAAGCAGTCCATTTGTGCTCATAGTTGTAGTTAATTGTCCTGAAAAAACTGCTGATATTATGGAAAATATACATGCGAAGAGTATTTGTAAAAATGCAAGTACAATAGTATCATAAGTTTTAGTAAAATAATCGAGTGAAATAATATGTAATGCAAAGAATAAAGCACAGAAAAGAGTATAAATATCTCCTTTATTCATAGTAAAACTTCCTAATTCATTCACGTCCACAGAAAGTAAACAGATTCCTAAAAATGCTAATAATGTAGATATAAAAACAAATTTATCTGGTTTTCTTCTGAATATTATCCAGCAAAGATAGGGTACAAAGATTACATTTGTTCCTGTTAAGAAAGCATTTTTTGATGATGTAGTATATTGTATCCCTATTGTCTGTGTAGCAAAAGCAGCATAGAGAAAGATTCCAATTATTACACCAGCTATAACTTCTTTTTTAGTGATTTTACATTTTTTAAATAGGACTAATCCTAATAAAGCAATACTGGCAATTCCAAATCTTAAGCTCATCATCATAAATGGCATTACTCCACTGTCTACGGCTATTTTAGAAGCAGTAAATCCAGTTCCCCAAATTATAGCTACAAGTAAAAGTAAAAGATCAGCATAGTAGCTCTTTTTTATTTGAATCATCTCCTTTTTAGTAAATTTTTTTATCTATAATATCCATTTAAATATGGCTTGTGCAGATAAATGTATTAATATGATAACATCATTTTAGTAAAAGTCAATAGAGTTTTACTAAAAATTTTACTTGAAAAATGTTGGACAAGCTTATTTGTTTGGCATTGATCAAATAAAATAAATCAAAAAAGAGTAAGAAATTTTGGAAAATATGAAAAAATTTGATATTTTGGATAGAGGGGTTTCATAATAGGATTTTCTTTGATTATAAGTTTAAAATAAATCGAATTACTGTAAATGAAACAATAAAAATTACAGTATTTTCAGTGTGTATAAAAAAATTATAAATATAAAAAACATAATCCATTTAATACTATCTTATTCTATGGTATAATTAGTAAAAATAAAAAATATAATGAAGAGGTATGGAAATGTATAATTCAATGGGTATTAGCTATGGAGAATTAGCTTTAAAAGGTAAAAATAGAGGGAATTTTGAAAAGGTTTTAAACCAAAGAATAAGAAATTCACTGAAAGATATAGATTATAAATTAATAATAGACAGTTCAAAACTATATGTAATATCAGAAAATGAAAATATTGATGAAATAATAAAAAGAGTAAAAAAAATATTTGGAATAGTTGCTGTAAATCCAGCAGTACAAGTGAAAAAATGATGAAGAGGAAATAAAAGAAATGGTGCTTAAAATAGCCAAAGAGGCTTATGAAAATGGTGCTAGAGATTTTAAAGTAGATGTAAAGAGAAATAATAAAAAGTTTCAGAAGAAATCAATGGATTTTGCCAGGGAGCTGGGAGGCTATGTCTTAGAAAACAGTGATTTTGAACATGTAAAAATGAAAGATCCAGATCTTATGATATATTTAGAAATAAGAAATAATACATATGTTTTTACAGAAAAAATAAGAACATATGGAGGTCTGCCAGTAGGAACAACAGGAAAAGGATTGGTATTACTTTCAGGTGGAATTGATAGTCCTGTAGCTGCTTTTATGATGGCTAAAAGAGGGATGATAGTAAATGCTGTGACTTTTCATAGCTTTCCATTTACAAGTGAGCAAGCGTTAGAAAAAGTAAAAGAGCTAGCAGAAATATTATCTATATATACAGGGAAAATAAAGTTATATTCAATAAATATACTAAAAATACAACAAGAAATAAATCAAAAAACTAATAAAGATTTGGCTACTATTCTTACAAGAAGAGTTATGATGAGATTAGCAGAAAAAATATCATTAAAATTTGGTTATGGAGCATTAATAACAGGAGAAAGTTTAGGACAGGTAGCAAGCCAGACTATAGGAGGTCTTACTTGTACAAATGAATCAGTAAAAGAAATCCCTGTATTTAGACCGCTTATAGGAACAGATAAAACAGAGATTATGGACACAGCAAAGGATATAGGTACTTATGAAAAGTCAATAGAACCTTTTGAAGATTCATGTGTAATTTTTGCACCAAAGCATCCAGTGACAAATCCTAAGTTAGAAAATGTAGTTATAGAAGAGGAAAAAATAGAGGATTATAATGAAATATTAGAAGAACTTTATAAAGAGATGGAAGTTTTTATTTTTGAATAAGATAGAAATGGTATACATCAGAGAATTACATTATATCAGGAAATAAGGTGATAACTTGGAAGTAAAAGTAAAAAGGTTTTTTAAAAATCTAAAAACTTCAAAAGAGTATTTTGAAAAGCAGATTTTATTAGTCTTAACAGTATACAGAAACTATAATGATAGTCAAACACAGCTATGGACAGCATCTCTTACATATTATTCGATTTTAGCTATAGTTCCTATAATTGCTCTAACTCTTGGAGTTACAAAAGGATTTGGGATAGATGGTTTTTTTGAGGAAAAAATATATTCATTGATTCCAGAGAGTAAAGAAGGAGCAATGATGGTAATAAGTATGTCAAAAAAATTACTTGATTCCACAAGGGGAAGTGTATTAACAGGAGTTGGCGTAGTTATTTTATTATGGTCAATTTTAAAGTTACTGTTAATGCTGGAAAATGCTTTTAATAGAATTTGGAGAGTAAAAAGAGACAGATCAATTGTAAGAAGGATGATTGACTATGTAGCAATAGTTTTTATAGGTCCTATCTTTTTTGCAATAGTATTAACAGCAATTAGTTTTTTTTCTCATGAGTTAAAGAATATATCAAAGGATTTTGCGTATAGTTATTTGATAACTTTTATTATTAATATTGCAGGATTTTTAATTATTATATTTTTATTTACTTGTATTTATATGATTATTCCTAATACAAAAGTAAAGTTTAAATCAGCCTTGGTAGCAGGTATATCTACTACTATAATGTTCTTTATCTTGAAATTTGTTTTTTTCCATGTTCAAGCATCTATTTCTAAGTATAATGCTATATATGGAAGTTTATCATTTATTCCAATATTCTTAATTTGGGTACAGTATATCTGGATGTCATTATTAGTTGGAGCACAAATAAGTTTTTCTAGTCAAAATTTAGATAAGTATAGTGCGTATAGGGACTCGGCTAAAATGCCTATAAAATTAAAAAAAGAACTGTCAATTTTAGTAGTTTACTTTATTTCAAAAAGGTTTCATGAGGGAAGAATTCCTTATAGTAATAGAGAGTTATCAAAGATATTAAATGTAGAGATACCAGTAATAAGAGATATTATAAATGATTTAGAAGATATAGAAGTGATAAATGAAGTGGGAAATACAAGTGATGATGAAGATAGGTACCAAATATCAGTAGATCCAGCAGTTCTTACTTTAGACATGGTTTTAAATAAGATAGAGAATAAAAATTTAGACTTATATAGTGATGTTAAGATAAATGAAAAGTATCAAAGTTTAGTAGATAAAATAGACAAAGATTTAGTATATAAAGATAGTGACTTAATAAAGGATATAGACAAAATAGATTAGCGGGGGAGAATAATGGAAATAATAATTATATTGTTAATTTTATCAGTAATAATAATACAAATAATAAGTATTTTGTTACAAAATAAAAATAACAAAAATAAGAATATAGAGATAATTGATATTTTAAATAAGAATATCGAAAATGAAAAAGAAATATTTTTGCAGATAGAAAATAGTTTGGCATTAAAAAACAAAAATACATTATTAGAAGGACTACAAGATGTCAGCAAAAATTTATTTCGAAATAATGAAAATTTATTAGTAAGATTTAATGATTTTGGAGTTAGTTTATCTGGTATAGTAGCTGAGAATAATAAAATACTTACAAGAGATATAAATACTTTTAAGGATGAATTTAAGAATAGTTTGAATAAGGATTTTGAACAGCTTAATCAAAAAGTAGAAGCAAAGCTTGAAATGATAAATTTAAAAGTAGAAGACAGACTAACAAAAGGGTTTGAACAAACTACAAAAACATTTAATAATATAATAGAAAGATTAAGTAAAATAGATGAGGCACAAAAGAAAATAGATTTATTATCTACAAATATTATATCATTACAAGATGTACTAACTGATAAGAAAAGCAGAGGTATTTTTGGAGAAGTTCAATTAAACCAAATATTAAAAACAGTTTTTGGTGAAAAAAATGATAAAGTATTTAATTTACAGTATAAACTTTCTACAGGAGTGATAACAGATGCAATAATCTTTGCTCCAGAACCTGTGGGGAATATTTGTATAGATTCTAAATTTCCTTTAGAAAATTATAAGAAAATGTATGATCAAAATTTAGAAGAGAGTCAAAGAGATCTCGCTAAAAAAGAGTTTGTAATAAACTTAAAAAAACATGTGGATGATATTTCATCAAAGTATATTATTGGGCAGGAAACAGCTGATCAAGCAATAATGTTTTTACCAGCTGAGGCTATATTTGCTGAAATAAATGCTTATCATTCTGACATAATAGAATATGCTAGTAAAAGAAAAGTTTGGCTAACATCACCGACTACGCTAATGTCTGTTTTAACAACACTTCAAGTAGTAATGATGAATATCGAAAGAGACAAGTATGCTCATGTAATACAAGAAGAACTTGTGAAATTAGGACAAGAGTTTGATAGATATCAAAAGAGATGGACTACTTTAGAAAGAGATATAGATAAAGTACATAAAGATGTAAAAGATATAACTACTACTTCGAATAAAATAAGTAAAAGATTTGACCAGATATCAAATGTGAAATTATTAGAAGTAGATACAGAGAGAGTAATAGAACTTGAAAATATACAGGAGGATTAATGAAAAGCAAAAAATATATATTTTTATTCGGAGTTTTACTCTTTATAGTTACATTCCTTGGTATTAGTAATAAAACTAATTTTGAAAATGTTATTGGATGGGAAAATGATATTGAAAATAGTTATATTAAAAAGAATGATATAAATGAGAAGGGAACTATAAAATTGGGAAATCCAGTATATATTAGAATATTTAAAGAAGAAGGAAAACTTGAAATATGGGCAGAAAATTCTGAAAAAACCTATACATTATATAAAACATACGATATTTGTACTTATTCAGGTGGTTTAGGTCCTAAGAAAAAAGAGGGAGATAAAAAAACACCAGAAGGGTTCTATTCTACAAAAAAATCTTCATTAAACCCAAATAGCAGCTATCACTTATCATTTAATATAGGCTATCCAAATGCTTATGATAAGGCACATGGGTATACAGGAAGTTTGATTATGGTTCATGGAAATTGTGTTTCTATAGGCTGTTTTGCCATGACTGATAAGTATATAGAAGAGATTTATTCAATAGTAGAAAGATCATTAATAAATGGACAAAATGTAATAGATGTACATGTATTTCCATTTAAAATGACAAATAAAAATATGTCTAAATATAGTAATTCAGAGTATTATAATTTTTGGGAGGAACTAAAGCCTGCATATGATAACTTTGAAAAGAAGAAAGTGGTTCCTAAGATAAAAGTTATCAATAAAAAGTATGTTATAGAATAGTAAGAATAAAAAAGAAACTATCTGATTTTTTTAGAGTAGTTTCTTTTTTCTAATAACGAAGGTATTGGTTTGCACTTAAATTAGATTAAGAAGTGTCAAAGAGTGATTTTTCTTCATAGATTTCTTGACAAATTCTATAAAAAGGTATAATCTTAAGTATTGAAATTTTAAAAAATAGTTTGAAAATAGATTTTGAAATATAAAAATCACAATTTAGGAGGATAAAACTTGAGCAGAGTAATACAAATAGGTAATATAAAAATTGGTGGGGGTAACCCTATAGCAATACAGTCAATGACAAATACTGATACAAAAGATGTAGAAGCAACTGTCAATCAAATAAAAGAGTTGGCAAGCGCTGGATGTCATATAGTGAGAATGACTGTAAAAGATAAGTATGATGCAGAAGCGGTAAAATTAATAAGAAAAGAAGTTCCAACAGTTCCTCTTGTGGCAGATATACATTTTGATTATAGATTAGCTCTAATGGCAATGGAGAATGGCATAGATAAGGTAAGAATAAATCCTGGAAATATTGGTGATGAAGGTAAGGTAAAGCTTGTAATAAATGAAGCTAAAGCAAGAAAAATACCAATTAGAATAGGGATAAATTCTGGATCATTGGAAAAACATTTATTGATGAAATATGGACATCCTACACCAGAAGCTATGGTAGAAAGTGCAATGTTTCATGTAGACCTTTTGGAAAAAAATAATTTTGAAGACATAGTTATATCGTTAAAATCAAGTAATGTAAAAACTATGTATGATGCATACACTTTAATGGCACAAAAAGTGGACTATCCATTACATCTTGGAGTTACAGAAGCTGGAACTAAAGAGAGAGGAAGCATAAAGAGTGCTATGGGTATAGGAGGACTTCTTCTAAGAGGAATTGGAGATACAATAAGAGTATCTCTTACAGAAAACCCTGTGGAAGAAATAGGAGTAGCTAAGGCAATCTTAAAAGTAGCAGGTTATATAGATGAGGGAATAGATATAGTATCTTGTCCTACTTGTGGAAGAACAGAAATAGACTTAATAGGATTGGCAAAGGCTGTAGAAAAAGAGTTTAAAGATAAAAACTATAACATTAGCATAGCAGTTATGGGTTGTGTGGTAAATGGTCCTGGTGAAGCAAGAGAGGCAGATTATGGTATTGCTGGTGGGAAAAATGTGGCTGTATTATTTAAAAAGGGAGAAATAGTAAAAAAGACTTCTGAAGAAGATGCATTAGAAGAACTAAAAAAGATGATAGCAGAAGATTTAGAAGCAAATAAAAAATAAAGAAGATTGTAAGTGAAAACTAAGGAAGAAACAGTATACTTAATACATAAGAAAAGAAAATAATTTTCTTCATAAAACTCCTTCAAGAGACTCAGCAATGGGTCTCTTTTATTATGACTAAAGAAAGTAGAGAAATTAAATCGTGAGATAGAAACTGAAAGAGCAAAACTTAGAATAGCTCAGGCAAAGTATGCAAGAGAAGTGAAATAACACTTCATGAATTAAGACAACAGTCTAAAGGCTGCCCTAGATACAGTGATTTTAGCAAAAAAATATTGCTAAAAACCTGTCTTTAAGGTAGTTTTTTAATTATTATGATAAAAAGAATGCGCCATTATTATTTTTAAGTACACAATTCTTGAGAAAAACTGTAAATTATGGTATTATTAAAGTAAAATATTAAAAAGTATAGAGAGGGATTTGCATGAAAGAGTATAATTCAAAAGAAATTGAAAGTAAATGGCAAATTAATTGGGAGAAAAATAGTATATTTAAAAGTGAAAATACAAGTGAAAAAGAAAACTATTACACACTGGAAATGTTTGCATATCCATCAGGGAAATTGCATGTTGGACATCTAAGAAATTATACTATAGGTGATGCAATAGCTAGATATAAAAAAATGAAGGGTTATAATATATTACATCCATTTGGATGGGATAGTTTTGGTCTGCCAGCAGAGAATGCTGCTATTGAAAATAAAGCACATCCAGAAGAATGGACTAAAAAAAATATAGATAATATGAAAAGACAGCTAAAATTAATGGGAATATCACATGATTGGTCCAGAGAAATAGCCACATATCAAGAGAAATATTATAAGTGGAACCAGTGGATTTTCATTAAAATGTTTGAAAAAGGTTTAGTTTATAAGAAGAGATCTTATGTAAACTGGTGCCCAGAATGTAATACTGTCTTAGCAAATGAACAAGTAGAAGATGGAAAATGTTGGAGACACACTAAAACAGATGTTATACAAAAAGAACTTGATCAATGGTATTTTAAAATCACTGATTATGCTGATGAATTGCTAAAAGGACATGAAGAATTAAAAGGAAACTGGCCTGAAAAAGTAATTACAATGCAAAAAAACTGGATTGGGAAATCTTATGGGACAGAGATAAATTTTGTTTTAGAAAATAGTGACTTAGAAATTCCAGCATTTACTACAAGACCAGATACATTATACGGAGTTACATATGTAGTTTTGGCGCCAGAGCACTCTGTAGTAGAAGATGTGATATTAAAAGAAAAACCTGAATTAAAAGCTGAAATAGATAAGATGATTAACGAGGATAAGATAGAAAGAACTGCTGATGATAAAGAAAAAGAAGGTATTTTCACTGGGAAATATGTTATAAATCCTATTAATGGTGAGAGAATACCATTATGGATAGGAAATTATGTATTAATGGATTATGGAACAGGGGCTGTAATGGCTGTACCTGCTCATGATGAGAGAGACTTTCTATTCGCTAAAAAATATAATTTGCCAATGAAGGTAGTTATAGAGCCTGTAAATAAAGAAACAGGAGAAAAAATCGAACTAAATTTAGCTGATATGACAGGAGCTTATACAGAGGAGGGAATATTAATAAATTCAGATAAGTTTAGTGGAATTAAAAATACAGATGCAAAAGAAGAAATGTCAAAATATTTAGAAGAAAAAAAAGGTGGAACTAGAACTGTAAATTATAGACTACATGACTGGTTACTGAGTAGACAAAGATACTGGGGAACTCCAATTCCAGCTATTTACTGTGAAAAATGCGGAGTGGTAATGGAAAAAGAAGAGAATCTTCCAGTAAAACTTCCTATGGATATAGAATTTACAGGAGTGGGAAATCCTTTAGAAACATCTGAAGAGTTTAAAAATGTAACATGTCCAAAATGTGGAGGACATGGAAGAAGAGAAACTGATACAATGGATACTTTTGTGGATTCTTCTTGGTATTATCTAAGATTTTTAAATCCGAATTTAGATACATCACCATTTAATACAAATGATGCAAATAATTGGACACCTGTACATCAATATATAGGCGGAGTAGAACATGCAGTAATGCATTTATTATATGCTAGATTTTTTCATAAAGTTCTTAGAGATATGGGGCTTCATAACACAGATGAGCCATTTAAAAGATTACTTACACAAGGAATGGTGCTAGGGCCTTCATTTTATTCTAATGAGGAAAGAAAATACTATTTTGAAAAAGATGTAGAGATGAGATCAGGTAAAGCTTATGGTAAAGGTAAAAGTGAAGAATTAATAGTAAAAATAGAAAAGATGGGTAAATCAAAAAATAATGGTGTGGACCCAGAAGAAATAGTGAATGAATACGGAGCAGACTCTGCAAGAGTATTTACATTATTCGCATCTCCACCTGAAAAAGAGTTAGAGTGGAACACAAATGGTCTAGCTGGAGCATATAGATTCTTAAATAGACTATTTTTGATAATAGAAGATACAAAAGAGTTTGTAGAAGCTGGAGAAATAGACTTAGATAAAAGAAATACTGATGATAAAGAAATACAAAAAAAGTTACATCAAACAGTAAAAAAGGTTACAGAGAGTATGGAAGATAACTTTCATTTTAATACTGCAATAGCTGCTATAATGGAATTACTAAATGATATGACTACTTATAAGCAAAAAGTAATTGATACTAATAATATAAGTAGTGAGTCTAAAAAGGTGTGGAAGGAAATTTTAGAGAAAACAACTCTAATGGTTTCACCATTTGCACCACATATATCTGATGAATTATGGGAAAATACAGGACATACATCTTCTACATTTTTACAAGATTGGCCGTTATACACAGAAGAATTAACAAAAGAAGATAAAGTAAATTTTGTTATTCAGGTCAATGGAAAATTAAGAGATACAATTTCTGTTAGTATAGATTCTCCTAAAGATGAACTAGAAAAACTAGGACTAAGCTCAGAAAAAGCTAAAAAATTTATTGATGGTAAAGAAATAGTAAAAATAATAGTGGTTCCAAATAAATTAATTAATATTGTTGTGAAATAAATACTAGGAAGATTTATTGAAAAATCCTATTATTACAGTTTTTATACAAGATAGGAAAATATAATGGGAAAAAAAGTTATAGTAGGAATGAGTGGCGGCATAGATAGTTCTGTTGCCGCTCTTCTTTTACAAAAAAAAGGATTTGAAGTAATTGGAGTTACCTTAAAACATCTACCAGATGAATTATCAGAAAGTCAAGGAAAGACATGTTGTTCATTAGATGATATAAATGATGCTAAAAATGTGTGTAATCAATTAGAAATTCCACACTATACTTTTAATGTTGCTGAGGATTTTCAAAAAGAAGTTATGGAATATTTCATAAAAACATATGATGAGGGAAAGACACCATCACCATGTGTAATATGTGATGAAAAAATTAAAATTAAAAAGTTGATTGAAATAGCAGATAAAATGGGAATAAAGTATATAGCTACAGGACATTACTCATCTAAAACTTCAGAAAACCTTCTTTTATGGGATAAAAATAATCAAAAAGACCAGATATATATGCTTTATCGTCTAGATTCAAGTGTGTTAGAAAGAATGTTGTTTCCTTTATCAGAATATAAAAAAAATATAGTTCGTGAAATAGCTAAAGAAGAAGGTATAAAAATATTTTCGAAACCTGACAGTCAAGGAATATGTTTTGCTCCAGAAGGATATGAAATATTTTTAAAAAAACAATTGGGGAGCAAAGTACAAGAGGGAGATTTTTTAGATAAAGATAGGAAAGTATTGGGAAGACATGAAGGATATCAATTATACACAATTGGTCAAAGAAGAGGCCTAGGACTGAACTTGGGGAAAATGTATTTTGTTACTGAAATTATTCCAGAGAAGAATGAAATAATTTTAGGAGACTTTGATGATTTACAAAGAGATAAAGTTGAAATTATTAATTATAAGTTTCATATTGATATAGAAAGTGTTTTAGGGAAATATGTTATAGCACGACCAAGGTTTTCAAGTAAGGGATTAGAAGGAAAACTAATTTTATCAGAAAATAGATTATATTTTCAATTTTTAGAAAAAAATGCTGAGAATTCAATAGGGCAGCATATTGTATTTTATTCGGAAAATATACTATTTGGTGGAGGAGAAATAAGGTTTATTTAAAGTTTGTGGTTATTTTTTGAAATTTTCAAATAATTTATTAAAACATTTTATTTTTTATTTATATTTGTTATAATAGTACGTATATTATATAAAATATTGTGTTTTTTCAAAAATAAAGCTAATTATTGTATTTTTTTGGTTTATTTAAGAGAAATTTTCATTTTAGTATAGATTAGTAATATTTTTTAAAATAGTATCCTAGTGATACTAATTTTTTGCATTAAATATTTTATAATAGTAGAAAACTAGTGAATATATAGAAAAATATTCATATAATAAAATATAGGGAGTTATGCAGATGGTAAGTTATGAGAAGAAAAAAGGTGCGGTATATGGTTTTTTAATTGGGGATGCAGTGGGAGTTCCATATGAATTTTATCCTTCTGAAAAATTAAAGAGATTAGAAGTAATAGATATGATTCCGCCTAAAAAGTTTAATAGATCACACAAAGAAGTAAAACCAGGAACATGGTCTGATGATGGGGCACAAATGCTTTGTGTACTGGCAAGTGTCTTAGAATGCAGAAATTTTAATATAAATAATTTAGCAAAGAAATTACTGGCATGGTATGAAAAAGGTTATATGGCAGTAAATCAGAAAGTATTTGATATAGGAGTGCAAACAGAAAAATCTTTATTAGAATACAGAAAAACAAAGAATCCTTTAACCTCAGGGCTGGTAGTTAGAAATGGTAGAGGAAACGGCTCACTTATGAGGGTATTGCCACTTGCTTTATTTGGAGAATATGATGATGATGAGAAGTTGGTGGAAGACGCACATAATCAGTCATTAATTACTCATGGAGACATAATACCACAGATATGTTGCGCTTTTTATTGCTTATGGATAAGAGAAATAGTAACAATAAATGATATAAAAAAAGCTTTTGAAAATACATCAGATTTACTAAAAAAAATCTATGAAGAAAATAAAGACTATAAAGAATATTTATATTACTTAGAAGAAAGGCTTAGGCCAAGGGATTATAATATAAAAGGAAAAGGAACAGGTTATGTACTTGATACTTTAAGAAGTGTAAGAGATATTTTATTTGATCAGGATAATTATAAAGATGTAATAATAAATTCTGTATTATTAGGAAATGATACGGATACTGTGGCAGCTATTGCAGGTGGAATAGCTGGACTTTATTATGGATATGATTCTATTCCAGAAGATTGGCTTATATTATTAAAAGGGAAGAATATAGTAGAGAAGTTATTAAGTAGTTCTATTCAAGAATAAGAAATTTATATGGTAAAATATTTTCTATTAATTTTACTAATAGATTGCTATTATGATAGTATATAATTAGAAGATGAAATTTAGGAGGTTATAATAATGGCAGAAACAGCAGATTTTATGAAATATGCATATTTTAAAAAAAATATAGTAGAGTTTGAAAAAGCACAAGTAAGTATAGCTGCAAATAGTTTACAATATGGGACCCTTGCATTTGGAGGTATTAGAGGATATTATAGAAATGGTAAAATTTCTATTTTTAGACTTAAGGAGCATCATGAAAGACTTATGAATGCATCTAAAATGTTAGGTTTTGAATATTATATCGAATATGAAGATTTTAAGAATGTTATGGGTGAATTAATAAAGAAAAATGAAGTAAAAGGTGACTTTTACATAAGACCATTTATATTTTGTGATACACCAAGAATAGCACCAAAAAAGCCAGGGTTAGAATTTGATTTAGCCATTTATTTTCTCAAAATGGATGATTATGTGAAATTTGATGGTGGAATTAGATTTATGAGTTCTACATACAGAAAATATAATGATGCAGCAATTCCAACTAAGGCAAAAGCAGGAGGAGCGTATATAAATTCTTTTTTAGCAACAAGTGATGCGATAAGAAATGGATATGATGAGGCACTAATGTTAGATGACAATGGAAATGTAGTAGAAGCAGCAGTAGCTAATATTTTACTAGTTTATAGAGGGAGATTAATAATTCCAGATACTGGTGCTGCAGCATTAGAGGGAATTACTATAAGAACTGTAGTAGAATTATTAGAGAATGCTGGGTATAACATAGAGAGACAGAGAATAGATAGATCAATGGTTTTTTCTGCTGATGAGTTACTGGTAACTGGTACTGCAATGAAGGTAGTTTATGCAGAATCACTAGATGGAAGAATAATAGGATCTCCAAACTATGCTGAAAAACCAAAAGCAGGAAAATTCTGTGAATTTTTACAAGGAGAGTTTGAAAAAGTCATAAATGGAGAACATGAGAAATCAAAGGATTGGTTGGAAATCTTTTAAAAGTTAAAAAATACTGTGATTTTAAAATGGAGATTACAGTATTTTTTTATTAAAGTCAGTTATAACTTTATTTATTTTGTGATATAATGAAAATAAAGTCAGAATATAGGAGGAAAAATGTTAAATAAGATAATAGAAAGTTCAAATATTGATGCAGTATTTATAACAGATATGTATAACCTAAGATACTTTACAGGATTTACAGGGACAACAGGGATAGCTTTAGCTACAAAGGAAGGTAATTTTTTCTTTTCAGATTTTAGATACAAAGAACAAGGAGCTAAACAAGTAGAGGCAAATGGTTTTACTTTTGTGGAAGTAGGAAGAAACTCATTAGATAAAGTAAAAGAACTAATAGATAAATTTGGAATAAAAAAATTAGGATTTGAAGATTTAAATATGACTTTTAGTTATTATAAAAAAATAGAAGAGCTATTTAAAGTAGAGTTAGTACAGTTAGGAAGTATTCTTTCAAATCAAAGACTTATAAAAAAAGATTTTGAAATAGAAAATATAAAAAAAGCAATAGAGGTATCTGACATAGCTTTTGAAGAGACTATTAAAATAGTAAAAGTAGGAATAAGTGAAAAAGAAGTTGCTGCCCATTTAGAATATATACAGAGAAAATTAGGAGCAGAAGATAGATCTTTTAATACAATTGTAGCAAGTGGATATAGATCAGCACTTCCACATGGGGTAGCATCAGATAAGAAAATTGGAAATAATGAACTGGTAACAGTGGATTTTGGAGCGTACTACAATGGTTATGTTTCAGATATGACAAGAACATTTTTTGTAGGGGATAAAATAGAGGATAAGCAAAAAGAAATATATAATATAGTACTAGAGGCTAATTTACTTGCAATAAAACATGTAAAGGCAGGAATTAAAGGTAGTGATTTAGATAAAATAGCAAGAGATTATATAGCAGATAAAGGTTATGGAGATAATTTTGGGCATGGTTTAGGTCACGGTATAGGTTTGGAAATACATGAAGCACCAACAGTTTCACCACTTGGAGATATAGTTCTAGAAGAAAATATGCTTATTACAATAGAGCCGGGAATTTATATTGAAGGATACAGCGGAGTTAGAATAGAAGATGATATAATAGTGAAAAAAGATGGTTGTGAGATATTAAACAAAACAAGTAAAGAATTGTTGATGATAAAATAACAATTATAATACTTTTTACTTGTAATTTTAATAAAAATAATATAAAATTAAATAAAAATAGGAGATGAAGCTCTCCTTGGATTATATCCAAAACCACATAAATGTTAATAGCTTCTACAGTAATTTTTTTATTGTGGAAGCTTTTTTTAATAAGTTTAAATAATCTTATAATAAGAAAGGGAATATCATGAAAAAACTTGGGAGAAAAACAGTATATGAGAGTAATTGGCTGGATTTACACTTGGATAAAGTAGAATTAAAAGATGGAAGTATAATAGATAGTTTTCATGTAGTTAGTCATCATAGAGAAGGTGTAACAGTAGTAGTAGAAAATGAGAAAGAAGAAATATTATTTGTGAAGGCCTATAGATATCTAACTAATAGTGTAGAATGGGAAACACCTGCTGGAGGTGCCGAAAAAAGCGAAGATATTATGGATACTGGAGCAAGAGAAGTTCTAGAAGAGACAGGTTTTCATATAAAAGATTTAGAGCATTTAATTTCATATTATCCCGCAAGTGGAAGTAATAAATTAAAATTTCATGTGTTAAAAGCAAAATTAGATAGAGAAAATGAAAAGCAAGACTTTGACACTAATGAAATAGCAGAAGTAAAGTGGTTTAAAAAAGAAGAAGTATTAAAGATGATAAAGACAAATGAAATAAAAGATGGGTTAACGCTCACAGCATTAATGTATTGTTTATTTATAAAATAAAAATAGGAGTAATTTATGAAACGATCAAAAAGTTTATTATTAATATATTTATTAAAGTGGTTAGGCTTATCCATAGTTATTGGAGTTTTATTAGGAAGTGTATCAGCTGTATTTTTAAAACTATTAGATTGGGCAACTAGTACAAGGGAAAATAATCCTTATTTATTATATTTTCTACCAGTAGGAGGATTTCTAGTAGCTCTTATATATCATTTTTATGGACAAGATGTACAAAAGGGAAATAATTTAATACTGGATGAAATACATAAGCCAAAAAATATAATAAGGTTGAGAATGGCACCTATGATTTTAATAGGAACAATTGTAACTCATTTATTTGGAGGCTCTGCTGGAAGAGAAGGGACTGCTGTACAGATTGGAGCTTCTATTTCAGATCAATTAACACATATATTTCATTTTAATAAATCAGATAGAAAAACAATATTAATTGCAGGAATGGCAGCTGGATTTGGTTCTGTTTTTGGGACACCGCTTGCTGGTGGAATATTTGGACTGGAAGTATTTTTAATGGGAAAGATAAGATATGAGTCGTTGATTCCTGCTTTTCTTTCATCAATAATAGCAGATATGGTTACACAACACTGGTGGGGAGTGAGTCATTCCAAATATATAATAACTAATTTTCCAGAGTTAACCATAAAAAATATTTTATTAGCTTGCGTAGCTGGAATATGCTTTGGCTTAGCAGGCAAATTATTTTCAATAAGCATAAAACTAGTAAAAACTACTTTATCGAAATATATAAAATTTCAGCCCTATCATGCTATTATAGGCGGAATAATAATTATATTGCTGACTAAGGCACTTGGAACTTATAAATACAATGGATTAGGTTTAGAGACTATAATGAGTAGTTTTTCAAGTCAACAGCCTGTTTATGATTTTTTATTTAAAATAATTTTTACTGCAGTAACTTTAGGATCTGGATTTAAAGGTGGAGAAGTCACATGTTTATTTTTTATCGGATCAACTTTAGGAAATACACTTTCTAAAATAATAAATCTACCTATGTCTTTACTATCTGGTATGGGATTTGTTGGAGTTTTTGCTGCTGCTTCAAATACTCCTATAGCTTGTACAGTAATGGCAATAGAGTTGTTTGGAAAGGAAGTAGGGATTTATGCTGCTATAGCATGTATTGTAGCTTATTTATTTTCTGGTCATTCTGGAATTTATGACTCACAAGTTATAGGTGAAGAGAAGCATTTTACATTTTTTAAGGATAGAGGGAAGAAACTAGGAGAATTACAGTAAGAAAAGTAAGCTTTCTATTAGAATTAAAAAAATCTCTCTGAAGACAGAAATTTCTGATCTTCAGGGAGATTTTTACTGTTTTTATTTATTATTTTACGCCATTTATAAGTTCATCTAGTAACTCTTTTACAGACATCATTTTATTTACTCTATATCCATTTGCTCCAGAGAAGAATAATCCAGTTTCAGTTCTTCCTAAGTAAGAATCTCCTAAAGCATCGGCTATACAATATCCAACTTTTCTTGCCCCTTCTCCTTTATTACATGGAAATATACAGTTACTAATACATTTTATTGGTGTTTCACCAGGTTTTAAATTCTCTACAAGATGTGTTCTTATAGCACGTCCAGGATAACCAACTGGTGAACTAACAATCATCATATCTTCTTCTTTAGAATCTAATAGTATTTTTTTGAAAGCATCACTAGCATCACATTCAGGGGTAGCAATAAATCTTGTTCCTAATTGTACTGCATCAGCACCTAAAGCCATCATTTTTTCAATATCCTCTTTATCAAAAATTCCACCAGCAGCTATTACTGGGAAATCACCTAGTTTATCACGCTCAGCAACTACTTTTGGAAGTATAACTTCCAATTGATGTTCAGGTGAAAACAGTTCTTCTTTTTTAGCACCTTGGTGACCACCACTTTTAGGTCCTTCTACTATGACTGCATCTGGAAGTCTGCCAGATGACTGCATCCATTTTTTTGCAATGATTCTAAGGGCTCTATCAGATGAAACTATTGGAATAATAGCTACATCTGGATAATCTGCAACCAATGAAGGTAAATCTAATGGTAATCCAGCTCCTGTTACTATGATATTCGCTCCAGCCTTAACAGCATCTTTTACTACACGTTGATAATCATTTATTGCATGTAAAATATTACAAGCAAGTGGTTTATCCCCACAAATTTTTCTAGCGTTTTTAAATATTTCATTTAAAGCCTTTGTTGAGTATGCATTTTCAGTACCTAATGGTCTTCCCTCAACAGCTTTATCTATAAATTGCATGTTTTTATAATATCCTGTACAAATAGAACTAACAGTTCCTAATGCTCCGTATGACGAAACAGTACCTGCCAACTGATCTAAGCTGACTCCTACACCCATACCACCTTGAATAATTGGTACTTCTATATAATGTTTTCCTATGTAAATTCCTTTCATCTTTCCTCCTACAAATTAATGATTTTCTTATTAACTATTTGCTAAAGGAGGAGCTCTAACTACCTTTATCTGTGAAAGATATGAAGAATAGAACTTCCTTTTGAATAAAGATGCTAGTCTTGAAAGTTTTATAAGTTCTAATAATTTTTTCATAGATTCAATAAAAAAGGCTAAAGGAAAATTAGAATAATTTTCGGTAAAGCTAGTAGTTTCTATTTTATTTAGAAACAATTTTACATGTTTATTGTTAAAAATTAAATCTTTTGAAAAATTGATTTTATTATTAATATTTAAATAATCATTTTGTTTTATATAATTAGTAATTTCTTCTCTTTTTTGCATAAACCATTCATGCTTTTCTGAAATAAATGAATCAACACTTTTAATATATTCCTCAAAATAAGAATAGGCATCTTGAGAGAAAGACTTTATACCTAAAATATGTGGAATTCCAATATTTTTTATATGAACATCAAAATAAGAATGTGCATATTTCGACAAAGATTTAATGTTTTTATTTATATTTAAAACACATGGGATATCAAAATTTAATTTTATATCCTTTCTTTGAGTGAGCCATTCTTGCTTTTCTGAAATAAAAAGATCAAAATTCTTAATATGCTCATCAAAATAAGAGTGAGCGTGTTTAGAAAGAGACTTGATGTTTTTATTAAAGATATTAGAAAAATTAAAGTGAAATTTTGTATTAATTTTCATAATTTAGACCTTCATTCCTTCTTTAAGAATTTAGTAATTTTAAGAACATATGTTCTCTAAATTCACCCTATTGTACGACTTTGAACTATAAATGTCAAATGATAAATATATTTTGATTTACATAAACTTTATAAGAGTGGAAAAAAGCCTAAAATAGACCTATAACTTTAGTGTTTTTATTTTATAAAATTTATTTATTAATTGTAAAAAGTTAATATGAATGATAAAATATTGCTACAAGTTTTTACATGTAATATTTAAGGAGGAAATAATGGATAGTTATATTTTAAGTTTTGCACTGTCATATATGGTACTGTTCTTTTTAATAATGGCAGTAATGGTTTTATATGCTAAAAAAAGATATAAAAAAGAAACATTAATGACTGTAAGCAGTAATGATAACTTATGGGAAATTACCGATGAATGGGCAGTTAGAGAAGGGTTTACAAAAAGATCAGAGAATGATAATGAAAGATTATATCAAAAGGGGAAGAATATTATTTCAGCACCTTGTTATATTCAAGTAGAAAAAATAGGTGAAAATGTAGATATAAAAGGATGGATGTTCGTAAACTACTTTATAGTTTCAACAGAAATTGCTTATGACGAGCCTGGTTATATGGGAAGAGTAATTAGAAAAAAAAGAATGCAGTCAATGGAAAATTTAAGAGACGCAATAATACACAAATAATTGTAATTATCCTATATAAAGAAATATTTTTTATGTATAAAAGAAGACTTTTTAACGAAAATAAAGAGTCTTTTTTTTATTTTGATTCTTAATAATAATTAACTTATTATTTGTTAGGTGTAAAATAGAAAATCATACATATAAAACACAAATTTATACTGTATCTATGGCATTTACATTTCGTTCACAAAAATATACAATATAGTGGAGTAAGGGGAAGAGCGGGGGTGGATTTGTGATTGCAGTAAAGTTTCAAAATGCTTTTGAGATTTTAGGAAAAAAATGGAATGGTTTGGTACTGTGGTCTTTGATTGAAGATCCAAAAAGATTTACAGACATAAGAAGAAATATACCTGAGCTTAGTGACAGAGTTTTGACTGAAAGATTAAGGGAGTTAGAAAGCTTAGACTTAATAAAAAGAAATGTTTACGCTAGGATTCCAGTTAAAGTGGAATATGAGCTGACCCAAAAAGGGAAGGCACTGGAAAAGTCAATGCTTGAAATTCAAATATGGGCAGAAAATAATCTATAAAGGGGAGATTATTTTTTGTCCTTTTTATTTAATTTTATTATTGAAAAAATAGGTTCACTATGATATATTATATTATCATGTAAACAAAGAAAGGGTAGTTGCATGGATAAGAAAATGATATTGGTTGCAATTCTTATTGTGGTAGCTGTTGGTTTGGCAGGAGTGGGAATAGGTTCTTACATGTCTGGTTCAAATATGAAAAAAGAAATAGCAAAACAGCAAGAAAAGGAAGAACTAGAAAAGACAATAGAAGATAAAATTAATGAAAAAACTAAGGAAGAGCAAACAAAGGTGGAAGAGAAAGCAGATGCGGAAAAGAAAGCTGCTGCCAAAAAAGCTTCGATGATAACAGCTGATGAAGCATATAATGGTTATACTACAAAAGCTCCTAATAAATATGAAACAGTAGAATGTCAGATAACTGGAAAAGAAAAGAAAATTCCAAGTAATGTGGATCAAAAAGCTCAAGGAGGAATGATTTCATGTGCTGATGTAAAATATAGGGTTTATATTGGAAATGATGATGGATATTATTCTTATAAAGTTGGAAATTATGCTGTATTCACAGCTCAGTGGATAGAAAGTACAAAATTTTACTTATTTAGCGAAGAGGATCTTGGATATTAGAAAATTTAAAATATTGTATAAAATATGAGCTTCAAAAATAATACTGTAGTTAAAGGTATTGTTTTTGAGGCTTTTTAATTTATAAAAATTTTGTGTGAATAATAAGATTACTTTTGGTATAGAAATTATTTAAATAGTTTTATTCATAAAAAAGATTATTTTCATTGATTTATATATAAAAGGTATGATAGAATATTTTTAATATATAAATGAAAAGGAGTGATATAAATATGACAATATTAAATAAAAGAGGTTTGAGAGGATAAAAAAAAGGGGTTCTCTCGATGATAATAAAAGAAAGAAAAAAGGAGAGAATGATTTTGTTAAAAATAGTAAAAAATGAAAAATCATGGATAGAAAGTGAAGCTGTAGAACAGCTAAAAAAGTATGAAGAATTAGATGGTATGTTTAGGATAGCAGGACTGCCCGATTTACATGTAGGAAGAACACCGGTAGGAGCAGCTTATATGCTTAAAGATAAAATTTATCCAAATCTTATTGGATCAGATATTGGTTGTGGAATTGCTTTATTTGATACTAGAATAAAAATGAAAAAATTTAGCTTAGATAATTTTTACAAGAAATTGAATAAGATTAGATATTTAGAAGAAATAGACATAGACACATCAATTTATGATTTTCCTTACTTAGAAAAATTAGGAACAATAGGTTCAAGAAACCATTTTGCAGAGTTTCAGGTTATTGAAAAAATATATATGAAAGAAGAAATTTCTAATATAGGTATAACAAAAGATAATTTGATGCTTATGGTTCATAGTGGTTCAAGAATTTATGGACAAGAAATAATAGGAAATTATCAGAAAAAATATAATGACCTACCTTTAATGATAGGAACAGAAGAATTTGAAAATTATATGAATTCACATAATAAAGCCGTGAAGTTTGCACAGATTAATAGAGAGCTAATAGCTGAAAAATTATTAAAAGCTTTGGGGAAAAATAAGCCAGAAAGTATTTTAGACAGCTCACATAATGAGATAAAAGAAAAAATAGAAGACGGACAAAAATATTATATTCATAGAAAGGGTGCTGCTCCTTCTAATGAAGGATTAGTCTTAATAGCAGGAACAAGAGATACTTGTTCTTATATAGTAAAACCAAATAAAGAAATTAAGGATTTTTGTTATTCTATTTCACATGGTGCAGGTAGAAAATGGAAACGTAGTGGTGCGAAAGAAAGAATGATGCATTTATTTACTAAAGATAATATTCTTCAAATAAATCAAAGACTTATCTACACAGAAAAAAAAGTGTTATTTGAAGAAGCTAAAGAAGCATATAAAAATATAGAAAAAGTAATAGAGGACTTAGTATCACATAATATGATAGAAGTAGTAGCAAGCTTAAAACCTCTTATTACATTTAAGAGGTAAACATGCTATTTATTATAAGTTCAGGCAAAGGGCCTGTAGAATGCGAAAGAGCAGTTTATAAATATTTTTTATATTTGAAAAAAGAATTTAGGAATAAAGGAATTGAATATAAGGTTTTAAATGATGAAGAGAATCTTAGTAAAAAGATGTGTAAATCTGTTATTTTAGATATAGTTGCTGATTTTAAGGAATTAAAAGAGTATAGTGGAACGATTTTATGGATAAATAAAAGTGAAGATAGAAAAGAAAGTAAGAGAAAAAATTGGTATATAAAGGCTGAAATTTTGGAAGATATTACTGATTTTGAATATAAATTAGATAAAAAAGATTTAGTAATAGAGAAGATGAGAAGTTCTGGAAATGGCGGTCAAAATGTAAATAAGGTGGAGACCGCAGTTAGGATAAAACATATTCCTACAGGAATTACAGTAGTTTCAAGAGAAGAAAGAACACAATATTCTAATAAAAAAATTGGAATTAAGAAAATATCAAATAAATTAGTAGAATTAAATAGAAAAGCGGAACAAAATAAAAAAATGGAAGTTTGGGAATCTAAAAGTGAAATAGAAAGAGGAAATCCAGATAAAATTTTTGAAGGTAATAAATTTAAAAAACTTTAAGACTTAAAATTTTAAGCACAAAGTTTTTGTAAAGGGAGAGAGTGAGAAATACTTACTATGAATCTTCCTTTTTTTATTGACTTTTTATAATTGTAGGACTATAATGAAAAAAACTATAGTTGGGAGTGTGATTATGAAAAAGATTATATTTTTATTATTGTTATTTATTGGAGCATTTGCATTTAGTAATGAGTATAGTGAAAAAGAAAAAAATACTATATTAACTCAATTTGTAGAGTTTCAAAAAGCTGTTAAAGCAAAGGATATAAACACTTTAAATAAGATGATAAAATATCCATTAATGGGTTACAGCGCTGAAGATGGTTTTTATACAGATAACAATGGAACTGTGACTCAAAAAGAAATTGTTACAAACAAAAAAGATTTTCTTGAATGGGTAAAAGATGTAACATTACCTGAAGTAAATCTAAAAAATAATACAGTAAAGGACTATAAAAAAGGAGATGTTTCAATAACTGCAAGTTTTATGAACGAAGAAATAAAAGAACAATGGGGATTTGAATCAGGTGACAAGGTATTTATTGTATTTGTTTCTTATGATGATCCAGAATTTCCAGGGTTTAACAGTTATAATTTTATTTTTGAAAATAATACACTTAAACTTGTAAAAATATTTGGAGGACCTTAAAAAACTGAAAACTATAAACTGAAAAAAGATATAAATTAGCTATAATCAATGATATTTAAAAATTGGTCACAGCTAATTTTTTATTTTATAAAAAAATTCTAAAAACATTAAAATGTAAGAAATAATGGAAGGCTAATATTTTCAATGTTTTCAAAATAATATCTAAAAAAAATTTCATTTTTTTCAAAAAAACAGTTGACAAAATCAGAAAAATGTAGTAAATTATGTTTAGTTAGCACTCTATGACGACGAGTGCTAGTAAGGGAAGGTGCTTACAAATGACTGATAGAGAAAGAGTGATTTTAACTGCTATTATAAGCCATTATTTAGATCATGGTGAGAGTGTAGGATCTCGTACATTAGAAAAAAAATATAATATAGGAGTATCTTCGGCAACTATTAGGAATGTAATGGCAGATTTAGAAGATCAGGGCTTAATAGAAAAAATGCATACTTCATCTGGCAGAATTCCTACAAACAGCGGCTATAAAATATACGTTGAGGAATTAATAAAGATCAGAAAAATATCACTAAATGAAAAAAAACGTATTGAAGAGGTATATAAAAATAAAATAAATCAAATAGATAATATTTTAGAAGAAACTTCAAAGTTATTATCAAAAATAACTTCATATGCTGGAATAGTGGTTGAACCTTTTATAAGGCAGGAAAGCATAAAAAAAGTAGAATTAGTACACATTAATGATCACATGATTTTAGCAGTGGTTGTTATGAATAATTCTTTTATAAAAACGATAAATCTTTATATGGATAATCCTGTTTCTGAAAGTGAAGTAAGAGATTCTAATGTTATATTAAATCAGTTAATAAAAAAGCATGGTGTACAAATAACTATGTCTGATTTAGAAAAAATGTTACAAAGACTAAATAAGTTTGAGCAAGTTAGAATTGAAAGTAAAAGTAATGATATTTCTGAAAATAAAATTTTCTTTGATGGAGTATCAAATTTATTGGAAAGCAATGCTACAAATGTAGAAAAAGTAATAGATAGAGCAAAATTACTAAATAAACCGGAATACTTGAAATCTATTTTTATAAAATTAATTGAAACTGAAATGTATGAAGATGGAGAAGTTCACATTGTATTTGGAGAAGACTTTAATAAAAAGGACTTAGAAGATTTCAGTTTTGTATTTTCTATTTATACTATAGGAGATGCAAAAGGAGTAATAGGAGTGATAGGGCCTAAAAGAATGGAGTATTCCAAAACAGTGAGTTTAGTGGATTATGTATCTGATGAAGTAAAAAAATTAATGAAAAAAATAGAATAAAAGGAGCTGGAAATGAAAAAAGATAAAAATGAAGAACATCTAAAGAGTGAAGCAGCTGAAAATATTGAGAATACAGTTAATGAAACAATTGAAGATGATGTTACAGTGAAAGTAGATAAATTGGAAAAAGAACTTGAGGAATGGAAGTCAGCTTATACAAGAAAGCTTGCTGATTTTCAAAATTATTCAAAAAGAAAAGATAACGAACTTCAAGAGATGAAAAAATATGCCGCTGAAGATTTAATAATAAGAATATTAGATAATGTGGATAATTTGGAGAGAGCAATAGAAGCATCTAAGGGAAATAAGGACTTTGATTCTTTGATACAAGGTGTGGAAATGACACTAAAAGGAATTGCAGAAGTATTAAATACTGAAGGTTTAGAAGAAATAGAAGCTGATGGGAAAGAATACGATCCATATGAACACCAAGCAATGATGGTAGAAAACATTGAAGAAAAAGATGATAACACAGTATTAGATGTATTTAAAAAAGGTTATAAATTAAAAGGAAAAGTAATAAGACCAGTAATGGTAAAAGTAAATAAAAAAAATTAAATAATTTCGGAGGAGATCGAATATGGGTAAAATAATAGGAATAGATTTAGGGACAACAAATTCATGTGTAGCAGTAATGGAAGGTGGAACATTTACAATAATTCCAAACTCTGATGGAGGAAGAACTACACCATCTGTGGTAAATATTAAAGAAAATGGAGAAATAATAGTAGGAGAAATAGCAAAAAGACAAGCTATAACTAATCCAGACTCTACAATAATGTCAATTAAGACATATATGGGATCAGAACATAAAGAGCATATTTTTGGAAAAGATTACACACCACAAGAAATATCAGCTATGATATTAAAAAAATTAAAAAAGGATGCTGAAGCTTACTTAGGTTCAGAGGTAAAAGAAGCAGTAATTACTGTACCAGCATACTTTACAGATGCACAAAGACAAGCTACAAAAGATGCAGGAGAAATAGCAGGACTAGAAGTAAAAAGAATAATAAATGAGCCTACAGCAGCAGCTTTAGCTTATGGTTTAGATAAACAAAAAGAAGAAAAAGTATTAGTTTTTGATTTAGGTGGAGGAACATTTGATGTATCTATATTAGAAATCGGAGATGGAGTAGTAGAAGTATTATCAACATCTGGAAATAACCACCTTGGTGGGGATGATTTTGATAAGAAAGTCATAGATTGGTTAGCAGAAGATTTTAAAAAAGAAACTGGAGTAGACTTAAGAAATGATAAAATGGCAATACAAAGATTAAAAGATGCAGCAGAAGACGCTAAGAAAAAATTATCAACTACTTTAGAAACAACTATTTCATTACCATTTATAACAATGGATCAAAATGGACCAAAGCATTTAGAAAAAAAATTAACTAGAGCAATGTTTGATGATTTAACAAAAGATTTAGTAGAAGCTACGAAAGGTCCAGTAAAAACTGCTTTAGAAGATGCAGGATTTACACCAAGTAATATTGATGAAGTATTATTAGTTGGAGGTTCTACAAGAATACCAGCAGTTCAAGAATGGGTAAAATCTTTCTTAGGTAAAGAACCTAATAAAAGTATTAATCCTGATGAAGTAGTAGCAGCAGGAGCAGCTATACAAGGTGGAGTTCTAATGGGAGATGTAAAAGATGTATTACTATTAGATGTTACTCCATTATCATTAGGAATAGAAACACTAGGTGGAGTATTTACAAAAATAATTGAAAAAAATACAACTATACCAGTAAAAAAATCACAAGTATTCTCAACAGCGCAGGATAATCAACCAGCAGTTAGTATAAGTGTTTTACAAGGTGAAAGAGCTAGAGCGGCAGATAACCACAAATTAGGAGAGTTTACATTAGAAGGAATACCATCAGCTCCAAGAGGAATACCGCAAATAGAAGTTACATTTGATATTGATGCAAATGGAATAGTACATGTGGGTGCAAAAGATCTAGGAACTGGAAAAGAAAATGTAGTAACTATAACTGGTTCATCTAACTTATCTAAAGATGACATAGATAAAATGAAAAAAGATGCTGAATCTCATGAAGAAGATGACAAAAAATTTACAGAGTTAGTAGAAGTGAGAAATCAAGCTGATCAATTGTTAATGATGACTGAGACTACAATAAAAGAAAATGAAGATAAATTACAAGGAACTGAAAAAGAAGATATGGAAAAAGCAGCAGAAGCATTAAAAGAAGTAAAAGATACAGATAATTTAGAGGATATTAGAGCTAAAATAGATGAATTATCAAAAGCTTCTCAAGGTTTCGCAACAAGATTATATCAAGATGCGCAACAAGCAAATGCAGCTCAAGGTGATGCACAAGGTGGAGAAGATAAACAAGATGATGAAGTACAAGATGCAGAAGTAGTAGAAGATTAATAATATTACAGCCTTTAAATAGGGATAGGCAAAGGCTTATTCCTATTTTTTACAAATTATATAATATAAATGTTTTAGATTTTAATGAATGCAATTTTAGAAATAAAGTGTTATAATTATAAAAAAATATAGGAGAAGTGCGATGGAATATAAATTAAAAAAAGGAAATGTTGAATTTGCAGTTTTAGAAAAAGGTGCAGAATTAGTAAGTTTGAAAAAAGATGGAGTAGAATTTATTTGGGAAAGAAATGCTGATTTTTGGGGAAAATCATCTCCAATATTATTTCCATTTGTAGGGTCATTAAGAGACAATAAGTATAAATTCGAAGGAAAAGAATATACAATAGAAACAAGACATGGATTTGGAAGAGATAGCGAATTTACATTAGCAGATAAAGGAGAAGACTTTTTGAAATTTCTTTTAAAAGCTACTCCAGATACTTTGGCAAAGTACCCATTTAACTTTGAACTGTACTTAACATATAAAATAAATAATGGAAAATTAGATATGATCTATGAAGTAATTAATTTAGATGAGAAAGAACTATATTTTTCAATAGGTGCGCATCCAGCTTTCGCAACTCCTATAAATGAAGACATAAAATTAGAAGATTACTATTTAGAATTAAATGAAAAAGAAACTGCTGATATATTCCAAAATGAGGGGCCTTTATTAAAAAGAGAGAAAAAGGCATATCTTAATAATGAGAATATAATAAAATTAGGAAAAGATGTATTTAACGATGATGCTCTTATCTTTAAAGGATTAAAATCTAATAAAGTAGCAATAAAATGTACTAAGAGCAGCAGAGTCTTAGAAATGGAATATGATAAGTTTCCTTTCATGGCATTTTGGAGTGTTCCAAATGCACCATTTGTTTGTTTAGAGCCTTGGTATGGTTTATCAGATTATAGCGATACTGATGGAGAACTTATAAATAAAGAGGGAATAGAAAAAATAAAAGACAAATTTACAGCAAAACTTTCAATTTCAATGGAAGTATAATTCGAAAAGTCTTTAAAGGAGTATAAAGAATGGCAAAAAGAGATTATTATGAAATTTTAGGAGTAGATAAAAATGCCACTGAACAAGAGATAAAAAAAGCTTATAGAAAACTGGCCATGAAGTATCATCCTGATAGAAATAAAGATGATAAAGCATCAGAAGAAAAGTTTAAGGAAGCTTCTGAAGCTTATGAGATTTTGGGAGATAAAGATAAAAAAGTCCAGTATGATCAGTATGGTCATAGTGCTTTTGAAAATGGCGGAGGTGGCGGAGGCTACTCTGGATTTAGTGGTGGATCTTTTGAAGATTTAGGAGATATATTTGGTAATATTTTTGGTGGTGGAAGCCCTTTTGAAGGATTTGGCGGAGGCGGAAGACAGACTAGAAGGGTAAGAAGAGGTAGCGACCTTAGATATAACCTTGATATAACTCTTGAAGAGGTAGCAAAAGGTACAGAAAAAGAAGTAAAGTATAAAAGAAAAAGTAAATGTGGTACATGTAGTGGTTCAGGTCTAGAACCTGGATATAAAATGCATACATGTGATAAATGTGGAGGTTCTGGACAGATAAGAGTACAGCAAAGAACAATTTTTGGTGTAGGACAAAGTATCCAAACGTGTGATAAGTGTCATGGTTTAGGAGAAGTACCTGAAAAAGAATGCCATACTTGTGCAGGTTCAGGTGTAGTAAAAGAAACATATTCTAAAAAAGTAAAAATTCCAGCAGGAATAGAAGCAGGGCAAAGACTAGTAGTGAGAGAAGCAGGAGATGCTGGAGAAAATAATGGAGAATATGGAGACTTATACGTTTATATATCTGAAAAAAGACATGCTATATTTACTAGACATGGAAATGACATACATTGTGATATCCCAATAGAAATAGTGACAGCTATATTAGGTGGAGAGGTAGAAGTGCCTACTTTAGATGGGAAAACAAAAATAAAAATTCCTGAGGGAACACAAAGTGGTAAGATATTTAGATTAAAAGAAAAAGGAATACCGAGACTACACTCAAATCAAAAAGGATCAGAAATTTTGGAAGTAAAAGTAGAAGTTCCAACAGGATTAACTACAAAGCAGAAAGATTTATTGGAAAAATTTGGTGATTCATTGAATGAAAAAAATTATAAAAATTCAAAATCTTTTCTTGATAAATTAAAGAAATTTTTTGGAACAGAAAGTTAAAAAAGACCATTTGGTGAGGGATGCTTACCAGATGGTTTTTCTGTGTTTATATGAATTATAATTAAACAAAGGAAATTTTAGATAAATAAAAAGATGTTAACTTATAAAAGGAGATGATTTTTATGAAAAAAGAATTTTATATTGGAACATATGATAATAATATCGAGAGTGGTATTTTTAAACTTGAATTAGATAATAATACTGGAGAAATTTTTGAATTACAACAAGTTTCAAAAATTCTAAATCCATCATATATGGTTATGAATAAAGAAAAAGATATACTTTATTCGATTTTGACAAAAGAAAATTCACATGGAATAGCAGCATCTAAACTGGGAAAAAATAGTTTAACACCATTTTCAGAAATTTTATTAGATGAAAAATCAACTTGTCACATAAATACAGATAAAAATAATTTATATCTTTTTACTGCTAACTATAAAAATGGTGAAGTCAAAACATATAAACTAGGTTTAAATGGAGAAATTACAGGTATGATTTCAGAAGTAAATCATAATGATATGAATTTAGGTGAGGTTCATCCACACTATGTTGGTTTAACACCCGATGAAAAATATTTATTTGTAGTGGATTTAGGATTGGATATTTTGGTTGTTTATGAATTTTTAAATGGAGAAATAGGTAAAAGAGTTCAGAATTTGGAATTTAAAAAGGGAAGTGGGCCTAGACATTTAGTATTTCATAATAATGGTGAAAATGCATATGTTATCACAGAATATTCAGTAGAAATAGCCTCTTTAAAATATTCTGCTTCAAAAGGCTTTGAAATTTTAGGATATATATCTGCAATTTAGTTCAGAGGGAGATGGAGGGGCAATTAGAATATCGAAAGATGGAACAAAACTTTTTAGCTCTAGTAGAAAGCCCGGAACAGTTTCAATGTTTAATATAGATGAAATTACTAAATTACCTGTTTTAGTGTCAATTGTTAGTGCTGATGGAGATCACACAAGAGATATTAATATAGATGGGGACGATAAAATATTAATAGCAGCAAATAGATTTTCTAATAATTTAGTTAGTTTTTTCATAGACAGAGAGAATAATGTGTTAAGAAATACTGGTTATAAATATTCTATTCCAGAGCCCACAACTATAATTTTCAAATAGGGAGATTTTTTAATATTTGATGTTGTAATACCTTATCTTTGCAAGATATATTGATTTTAAATTTTAATTTAAATATGGTATTTACGAATATTTTATGTTATAATACTCTAGATTCAATACAGTAAAAGGAGAGTAGATATGGCAGGTTATATTCAATATATATATTTTTTACCAATAGTTTTAATGTTAGCAATGATATTTTATTCAAGCAATAAAAGAAAAAAAGATCAGTCAAAGTTAATGGATGGTCTAAAAGTAGGGGATAAGGTAGTAACTATAGGTGGTATAAAAGGAACTATATCAAGTATTGCTGACACAACAATAGAAATAAAAATTGACAGTAATGCAAAATTAACATTAATAAAATCAGCGATTTCAAGAAAAGAGCAATAAAAAAGAGAAAGAAATATAAGGAGTAGCAGTAATGAAAAGAATAATTATACTTCTATCTCTTGTTTTATTTAGTTTTACTCTATTTAGTGAAACAGTCGATAAAACAACGTATAGAAGTGGGACATATTCCATATTTTTTAAAGAAAAAAAAGTACCACAATATAGAACTAGATATGACAAAGGTCAGGATGCACTAGTCATAGACTTTACAAATGTAACATTACCTAAATCGGTAGCAACTACATTAAATGTAAATGATAAATTTTTAGATACAGTTTCATTAAATACTGTAAACAATAGTCTAAGTGCTACTTTATATTTAGCAAGAAATGTGGATTACAAAGTATCATCAACTGGTGGAGAACTAAGAATAACATTTTCTAAAGCAGCTAGTACTAAAAAGAAATACACAATAGTAGTAGATGCAGGTCATGGTGGGAAAGATTCCGGAGCAACAGGAAACAGTTATAGAGAGAAAGATATAGCATTAGATGTAGCAAAATATCTATCAACTGAACTAAAGTCTGACTATAATGTAATTATGACTAGAGATACTGATGTATTTATTCCCCTTGGAACTAGAGCTGACATTGGAAATGATGCAAATGCTGATTTATTTGTAAGTATACATTTAAATTCTGCATCTAGCAGCTCAGGTAATGGAACAGAAGTATTTTATTATTCAAAAAAAGAGTCTTCATATGCAGCAGAAGTTGCAAAGTTTGAAAATAGTGTAGATTCTAAATATGGAGTTACAGAACCAGTATCAGATTTTATTTTAAATGATATTTTTTATAGAGCAAATCAACAAAAAAGTGCAGCAATAGCAACAGATGTTTTAGATAACATAGTTGGAGATATTGGATTAAGACGTAGAGGTGTTTTTGGAGCAAACTTTGCAGTATTAAGAGGAAGCAAATCACCATCTATATTAGTAGAAATAGGATTTATTTCAAACTCAGGAGATATGTCTTTTTATGGCAATGACTATTATAAGAGAGTTGTAGCTAAATCAATAGCTGAAGGAATTAGAAAGCACTTTTATTAGAAGGAGTAAAAGTTCATGGATATAAAGGGATTCTTTGCTAAAAATAAATTAGTAGTATTTATGTTTGTATTAGCGATTATAGTTATAATTTTTTCTTATAAAGATTCTAAAATAAACAAAAATGTTATTACAAAAGTAGAAGTGAAGAAAAGTGAAGAACAAGATGTGAAAGAACTACCAAAACAAATAGAATTTTATATATACAATCCAACTACAAAAGTAATAGAAAAAGTATCAAACGGAATAGAAAGTAAAAGAAGTGTAATAGAGGGAGATTATGTAAATCAAATAATTTTGAAGTCTCCATTTTTACCTAAAGAAGCTAAATTTTTAAGTGCATACAAGGTAGACAACGGAAGAAAAGAAATAATTAAATTTAGTCCTGATTTAAAAAGTTTGAAAGAGACAAATGAAGCATTATATAATTCATTTGTAGAATCAGTGGTAAAAACTATTACTGAAAAATTCCATGTACAGGAAGTAGAAATACAAATAGATGGAGATTCTATAATATAAGGTGATCATCGTGGATATGAAAAAAATAGATAAATTTGTAAAAAGTAAATTGGATGTAAAAAGATATGAGCATACAAAAAGGGTTTTAAAAAAAGCAAAACAACTAGCTGAATTATACAATGCACCTATTGACAAAGTCATGATAGGTGCATCTTTACATGATGCAGCAAAATCATATGAGTTAGCAGATATGTTAGCTTTGGTTGGAGATAAATACTTAGAAATTCATAATGAAAGTTATAGAATTCCTCAGATACTTCATGGTTTTGCAGCAGCGGAAGTGGCAGAAAAAGAGCTGGGAATAACAGATCAAGAGATTTTAGAGGCAATAAGATACCATACAATTGGAAAAACTAATATGTCTTTAGTTTCTAAAATAGTCTATTTAGCTGATGCTATTGAAGATGAAAGAGACTGGCCGGGTGTGGATAAAACAAGGGAATTAGCTAAAAGTAACATTGATAAAGCAATTCTTTATGAATTAGATAAAAAGATTGAATACTTAATAAGTAAACATTCATTAATTCATCCAAATACGGTTGATTTTAGAAATGATTTGTTAAATAATATGAAAAAAGAAAGAGTTAAACTATGAGTGATTTAATAGAATTAAAAAAATTTTTAGAATCTGGCCCATTAAACTACAACGATGTTGTAACAGTTTTAGGGTGGTCTAAAAAAAATAGAAAGAAAAATAAACAGTTATTAGAAGAATGGATAGATCGTGGAGAAATACTTCTAGTAAAAAGTGGAAATTATACTATTCCTGAAAGTGAAGGATATATTAGAGGGGAAGTTTCGATTCCCACAGGGAAGTTTGGATTTTTAGATATTCAAGGAGAAGAAAGTATCTTTATAGCAGGTCCTTATTTAAGAGGAGCTATGAATGGAGATACTGTATTAGTACGAATATTAAAAGATGCAAGAGGAAGTAAAAGCCGTGAAGGTGAAGTTTATAAAATAATAGAAAGATCAAAGAATGTAATTATTGGAGTATATCAGCAAAATGATAACTTTGGTTTTGTTCTTCCTAAAGAACATATGGGAAGAGATGTATATATCAGTCGTAAGAAAACTAAGGGAGCCAAAAATGGTGACCTAGTAGCTGTTAAAATATATTTTTGGGGAGATGAAGAAAGAAAGCCAGAAGGCGAGATTGTAAGTATCTTAGGAGACCCACAAAATACAGAAGCTCTTATAAATGGAATACTAATTAATAATGGCGTATCAGAAACATTTTCTGATGAAGTGGAAAATGAGTTATATAAATTAGAAAAACCAAGTATTGGTGAAATTAACAGCAGAAGAGACTTAAGAGACCTAAAAATTATAACAATAGATGGTTCTGATGCTAAAGACTTAGATGACGCAGTATATGTAGAAAAAACAAAAACTGGATATAAATTAATTGTTTGTATAGCAGATGTTTCTTATTATGTAAGCGAGAAGTCAAAGTTAGATGAAGAAGCGCTAAAAAGAGGGAATTCTATTTATCTAGTAGACAGAGTTATACCGATGCTTCCAAAGAAGTTATCAAATGACTTATGTTCATTAAATCCTAATGAGGATAAGCTGACTTTTACTGCTGAAATAGACCTTGATGAGCAAGGAAAAGTAGTTAAAAATGATTTTTATAAATCAGTTATAAATTCTAAGTACAGAATGACATATCAAAAAGTAAATGAGATAATAGCTGGTGATGAAGAATCCGTAAAGGAATACGAACCTATAAATGAAATGATATTACATATGTTAGAATTATCAAAGCTATTAAGAGATGTTAAGAAAAGAAGAGGAAGTATAGATTTCGAGCTTCCAGAAATAAAAGTAGTACTTAATGATGATAAAAGTGTAAAAGAGATAGAACTTAGAAAAAGAGGAGAATCTGAAAGAATAATTGAGGATTTCATGGTAGCAGCAAATGAGTCTGTAGCTGAAAAATTATTTTGGGAAGAAATGCCTACTATCTATAGAGTACATGAGGATCCAGATAAGGAAAAAATAAAAACACTGAATGATACTTTAATAAAATTTGGATATCATCTAAAAAATTTAGAAGATATACATCCAGGTAAATTTCAAACAATAATTGAGAAAACTAAAGATCTAGATGAGGGATATCTAATACATAAATTAATACTGAGAGCTATGCAGAGAGCTAGATATAATAATAAAAACTTAGGACATTTTGGTTTATCATCAAAATTCTATCTGCATTTTACATCACCTATTAGAAGATATTCAGATTTGATAGTTCATAGAGTACTTGGTAAATCATTGGAAAAATTCATAAAACCAAAGGAAAAAGAACAAATGCTTTCAGAATATGAAGTAGTAGCTAAGCACATTTCTAAAACAGAAAGAGATGCGGATAGAATGGAAGAAGAAAGTATAAAAATTAAATTGATTGAATACATGAAAGATAAAGTAGGAGAAGTTTTTGTTGCTAGAATAAGCGGCATGAATAAGAGTAAGATATTTATGGAACTGGAAAATCATGTAGAGGTTGTTTATAATGTTCATAATGAGCAGGATGAATATATTTATGAAGAAGAAAATTACAAAATGATTAATACTCAAAATGGAAAAGAGTATACAATAGGAAATACAATAAAAGTAATAGTTACAAATGCAAGTTTTGAAAAAATGGAAATAGAAATAATTCCATTTAAAGGATAAAGAATTTTTTTAAGATAGAAGAGGAGAAAATATGAAAAAACTAATTTTTATGACATTTTTATTAATATTTGCATTAGGATTTACTGATAATGTTTTAGAAGAAGTTACTACATTAGAGACTGAACCAGCTAAACCAGTAAAAACTAAAACAGTACCTAAAACAGCAACGCCAGCAAAGGCAGCTAAGCCAGTAGATGAGACTAAAGAAGAAAAACCTGTAACTGTGAAAGCAACAATAAAATTAAAGGTGAGTAAAAATATACCAACAATAAAAAATGGAGATGTAGTGGTGTATGTATATGAGTACGATCCTTTATTAGCAGATTATCCTGCTGAAGAAGTTTACTATAATGACTATTCTTTTAAACATACAGCAAAAGCAGATACTATAAAGACATATACTTTTAATATCAAGAAAAATAAGGGAATGAAGTATTATGCAGTTATAGAAGTTATAGATAATAAGTCATTAGAGGTTTATAGAGCAAAAAGTACAAAAGACGATATAGGAAAAATTTTAGATTCTGAAACAGCTTCTCAAATGTTTGTGGTAGAGGAAGTAGAATAGGAGAATATTATGAATATAGCAAGAAATAAAAAAGCTTTTCATGATTATTTTATAGAAGAAAGATTAGAAGTAGGAGTAGAACTTCATGGAACAGAAGTGAAGTCTATAAAAAGAGGTAAGGTTAGTATAAAAGAAAGCTTTATTAGAATCATAAAAGATGAAGTTTTCATAATGAATATGCATGTAAGTAATTATGAGTTTGGTAATATTAATAACTTACCTGAAACAAGAGTAAGAAAACTACTGCTTCATAGAAAAGAGATACAAAAACTTGTAGGTAAAATAGCTGAAAAGGGTTATACACTTGTACCTCTTAATATTTATACTAAGAATAGATTAGTAAAAATTGAGATGGCTTTAGCCAAAGGTAAAAAAATGTATGATAAAAGAGAAGACTTAAAGAAAAAAGATCAAAAAAGGGACATTGATAAAACTATAAAAGATTACAATAGATAAAAATAATTAGGATCAGTTTTAGTAGGAAGCTGATTCTTTTTAGTATTAATATATAGATTTAATACTAAAGAATTACAATTTTAAATATAGTCATAAGAAACTCATAGAAAACAGCTAATGTTAGTTTTATATATTTTACATAAATAGTTTTTATAAAGTAAAAAATATCGAGGAGATGAGACAAATGAAAAAAATAGCAGTTGGTGGTTTATTAGAGGGAACAGAAGTATCTTTAGGGTGTATGAGAATGAATGCATTATCTATTGCTGAAGCAGAAAGTCTATTAAAGGTGTCAATGAATGAAGGAATAACTTTTTTTGATCATGCAGATATCTATGGACAGGGAGTATCAGAAGAAATCTTTGGAACAGCAGTAAAGAATGCTGGAATAAAAAGAGAAGATATGATTTTACAAACAAAGTGTGGAATTAGAAAAGGTTTTTTTGATTTCTCAAAGGAACATATTATTAATTCTGTTGAAAAAAGTTTGAAAAGACTTCAAACAGATTATGTGGATACATTATTACTACATAGACCAGATACTTTAGTGGAACCAGAAGAAGTATCAGAAGCTTTTAATATTTTGCATAAAGAAGGAAAAGTAAAGTATTTTGGAGTTAGTAATCAAAATCCTTATCAGATAGAATTATTACAAAAGTATGTAGGGCAAAAGTTAATAATAAATCAATTACAGTTTGGAATAATGCATACGGGTATGATAGATGCAGGTATAAATGTAAATATGACAAATGATGTGTCTATTGTAAGAGATGGAAGTATACTAGACTACTGTAGACTAAAAGATATTACAATACAGGCGTGGTCACCTTATCAATATGGATTCTTTGATGGAGTATTTTTAGATAATGAAAAATTTCCTGAATTAAATAAAGTAATTGATAAAATTGCTAAAGAAAAAGGAGTTTCAAATGTTACAATAGCAACAGCATGGATTTTAAGACATCCAGCAAAAATGCAGGTTATAGTTGGAACTATGAATGAGATGAGATTAAAAGAAGTAGCTAAGGCAAGTAATGTAGTCCTTACTCGTGAAGAATGGTATGAAATTTATATTGCTTCTGGACATATACTGCCTTAGTATAAAAGGTTCTCTGTCAAGTAGTGGGGTCAAAAAATGCTGAAACCCTTATGCAATCTTCAATTGTATTAGTTTTTTCAGTATTTCAAAACTTTTGATCCCATATGAGACCCTTTTTATTACTTTTAT
>JAGOZX010000053.1 GCA_018058425.1 Sebaldella sp. | reverse complement strand
ACTTTATACTGTTCTATCTTCAATAATAAATCTTCTATTTGCTGTATTTCTGTTACTTTTTTATCTATTTGCTTATCTACCTTCACTAACTCTTTATCTAGTCTTTTACCACTATTTAGATGTTGTCTTAAATTTGTCCATTTTCCTCTTGCGCCTTCTCTTAATTCTCTTCTATATTCATATGTCGTAGCTGCACTTGCCATTGCTCCTATTATTACTCCTAATAACAGCACTATTCCTAATTTTTTCAATTTCTTCCTCCTTATACTAAATGATGTCATCTTTTAATAAAGAATAACCAGTTATCAATCTCTATTATTTAAATAAATATATTTTTATCTTTTTCTTCCAATTCTTGCTGTTTCATCTGGTAATAACTCTTCTTCTTCTGCTTTTATTCTATCTAGCATTGTATACCAGTAACCTCTTTTTTCTGGTAATCTTACATATATTGATTCCTGTGCACTTCTTAATTTTTTTTCATATGGCGAATATTTTCCATCTTGATCAAAATCTTTTGTTATACTATCTTCTGTTGATTTACTTACATTTACTGAATCTCCGCTCTCATCATATGCTGCAAATATTGCTGTTCCAAGTAAGATTCCTAATAATATTTTTTTCATAATTTCTCCTTACTTCTTTTTGTTTAGATATTTTAATACTTTATTATATTCTGTTTTGTGCCAAGCCACATCTTTTTTTGAATTATAACTGTCTATTTTATACGCTTTTTCCACTTGTTTTTGTACATCTGGAATAACTGGTTCTGCTTTTGGTTTTTTTGCTCCTAGTGTCATCACACTTATTACCATCAAAGCTATTATTATTGATTTCTTCATATTTCCTCCTAGTTTACCTTAGATTGATCCTCATACTATCAAATACCTATTAACAATGAACATACCACTATTCTAATTGTTATTACCATTTTTGGCATGAGGATCTCTCCTTTTTTTATTAATCTTTTAAAAGGACTATATTATTATCTGTCTTAAAGTTTAAAAAACTGCTTTTAATGTTACTCCTGCTCTATAATCTTCTTGACTATTATCTCCTATTGAATACTCTCCATTTATAAAGATTCCGTATCTATCTTGTATTTCTGCACCAAGTATTGCCTTTGTAGTAAATTTACCATTTTTATCTTCTGGTTTAGCCAAATCATGATATCCATCTTCTACTGCAATTAATCTTGCTTTTTCTCTTTCATTTAGATCTGCTAATTCATACTCATATCCAAAATCAAGTGCTCCTTTTAATGCCCATGATGTTTTATTTCCCAATGGTATCGAAGCTTTTAATTCTACTCCAGCCCTTGGTTTTACACTCCATGCATCATTTCCTTCTACTTGTACTCTTTCAAGTCCACTTTCATCAAATGTTGGTCTTGTTACATACATTACTCTAAATCCACCATATGGTGTAAAACTAGTATTTTTACTTAATTCAAATTCTTTACCTAATCTATTATCAGAAGTTATTGAATATGTTTCATATGATCCATTCATTTCAGACCTTCCATTTGGTGCTGTCCAATCTATATTTCTATCTACATTATGAATACTTGCTCTTCCTGTTAGATCATTTTTCAATTTCCATCCATTTGCACCATATTTATTATGTACACCTAACTGAAGTGTATCTACCCATTCTTCACTGTCATTTCCATCTTCGAATTCAAATCCTGTATGTAAGTAACCTAATGAATATCCAAATGTATTCTTATATGTTCTCTCTACTTCTCTTAATGCTAATACTCCTACTGTGCTGTAATCATAGCCTACTACACCATCTGTATCTTCTTTAGTACTTCCTTTTCCAGTAATTATATTAACTTTTACATTTTCTTTTGTATTATTTACTGAATCTTGTAATAAATTCAATGAGTTTTCAAATGTCTTAGCTATGTCATCTTCTCTTTGATTAATATTAGAATATACATTTCCAGCTAAACTTGCTGTTATTCTTCTAAAATCTGATTCATTTTCTATAAAGTCCATTTTATTAAATATCTGTAATGCTTCTCCTGTTGCTCCACCATATTTTGCATCTAGAGCTTTACCGAATCCTTCATACCATAATCCACTTGTGAAACTATCATATGGTATTTTTTGCATCCAGATATCTATATTACCTGAGCTATTTATTTGTGGTGTAGCTGACCAAGTTAGTGATTTACTCACTACTGGTATTATTCCAGTATTTGGTCCTCCATCTGGAGTTATTGGATTAAATACATCTTTTAATTTATAAACAGTTACATTTCTTCCTTGTGTAAAATCAGCAGTTACTTTAACTGGATTATCTGCGTCTACATCAAAGTATGGTGAGTTAAACTTAACTGCGTCTGATACAAATGATGCACCTTCATCGTCAGTTCCAGGAGTTGCTGGTCTAACTGTAGATGGATCTACCTTTATTTCTATGTTTAAACCAGTAGTTTTAAAGTTTTCATTTACATTAATTACTCCTGAGTTTATTATTGTTGGTATTGGATATTTACTTCCTGATTCTGCTTGAGCTACAGAAGTTATGTTATTTGTAGTTATTGTACCAGCATTTATTATTGTTGAACTAGTATCTAAACTTACACCTTCACTATTAGCTCCATTTATTATTATCGTTCCTCCAGCATTATTTAATGTAGAACCTACTCTTAAATATACACCTTTAGAATTATCTCCATTCATAGTAATAGTTCCTGTATTAATAATATTTCCATGATTTACTGCTGACATACCTATTGAGTTTGCTCCACTTAAAGTCACATTTCCTGTATTATTAATTGTACTATTTTCTACGAATAATCCTATTGCTCCTGATGCGCTAGAATCTATATTTCCAGAGTTTGTAACAATAGTTGGTGCATCTTTAGCGTATAATGCTATTGAATCCTTACCTATAGTTATGTCTCCTATATTAGATATATTAGCTCCATCTCCATATATTCCTACAGCATATGTACTTGAATTTATCATTGGATGTCCTTGGCTATCTCTAATTACAGCTGAATCTCCAATTTTTATAGAAGCTGTATTTATTATGCTTCCACCTACATTTACTATACCTATATTAGCTATTCCTGCTGTACCATCTATAGCACCATTATTTGTTATAGTTCCTCCATTATTCATATAGATTCCTATATTATCTGAACCATTCATTAATATAGTTCCACCTGCATTATTTGTAATTGAAGCTCCACCATTAGAATATGCAAATACTGAACTTTCACCTAATGTCATTGCTCCATCATTTATTAGAGACGAACCAGATTGTAATATAAATCCAAAATTACGATCTCCTACATTTAAAGCGCTTCCATTAGTAATAACTGAACCATTTATTCCATATGCTCCTGCTGTTCCATTTGTTCCTAATACTATTGAAGCTGGTGATGAGATTGTAATGTTACTATGATCTCCGTATATTCCCGTTCCGTTATCCCCTACAGTGATTATTCCACCTGTATGAGTTACAGCTGCTTCCTTGGCATAAATCCCTAATGAATTTTTACCTGCTGTTATATTTCCACTATTTGAAATAATATCTCCACCATTTTGGCTGTAAATTCCTAAACTTGGATCATTTATATCACTTGAATCCCCTACTGTTATATTCCCTGTTGCAGAGTTTATTATATTTGTTGTTCCTGTATTTATTACATAAATACCTCTTGATTTATCTGCTGTAAGCGATATTGTTCCATTATTAGTTACATCAGTTCCAGTGGAATTGTCTAAGAACATTCCTACTGTATCTATTGAACTACTTAAAATTTGTCCATTATTTATAAAAGTATTTAAATTTGCCCCATTATCTTTAAAGTACATTCCTTGTGATGATTGACCTATATTTATAATACCTGTAGTATCATTTAATAAGTTTCCTACCATAGCTGCATCAGTAATTCCATACATTCCTACAGCGTTTGTACCTGTATTTGTATTAATTGTACCACTATTTGTAAGAGTTACAGAACCATTTCCATTTCCTTGCGGAGATGCTGAGTTTTGATTAGAAATACCATATAATCCTATTCCCATATTTCCTACATTTACGATCCCAGAAGTATTATTTAATACAGTTGTTCCATTTTCTCCAAATAATCCTATTCCATTAGTTCCTGTTGATGATACTGTACCATTATTTATTATTCTTCCACTAGCGGTATAAATACCTACTGCATTATTCCCTGTTAGGCTAATTGTCCCACCATTTAACATTTCTCTATAATCATCTCCACTAGGTGTAAATGAGAATATATCTGCTAATGCTACTTGATTTGCTTGTGTTCCAGTTATTGTAGTTCCTGCGTTTACTGTAACCCCTACTGATGATCTATCTACCTTATTAAAAGGATCACTTGGATCATCTAAGTTAACACTAGCTGCATCTACTATCATATTACCTTTCCATAAGAAAGCATTTTTTCCACTTCCTGTGACACTTCCAAACATTCCTGAATTACTTAAATTACCTATTGCACTCATAACAATAGAACCATATTCTTCTAATACAAATAATCTAGAATCTGCTCCTAAATTAAAGTTTAGATTTGTTAATCCTCCATAGTTAGAGTTCATATATGTTTGTAATGTACTTTGTGTTATAGATCCACTTCCAGCACCTTTATAAATAAATCCTGTTGCTCCTGTATCTAATGCTACATTATATGTACCATTATTAAAGTTAACTGCTGGAAGAGTTGTTGTTCCATCTATATATGAAAAAATTGAATTAGCACCAATTTTAATAGTAGAAGTTCCAGTATTTGCATCTAATGTTATTGCTCCACCATTAGAATAAAAACCTATTCCATTGGTTCCAACTTCATAATTATTAGCGCCTTTTACAGTTGTTGCTCCTTTAGCAAAAATTATTGTACCTTTATTTCCTAAAGATTTTAGATCTCCACCATCGTTTAATGTAGTAGTTCCTTCATTATATAAGGCAACGCTGTTATCACCACTTACTATTGATGATACTGTTTTTCCAGCTATATTTGTTAATGTTCCTGTTCCTTTTACTACTAAACCATGTGATTCTAAACCATTAGTAGTTATATTTCCTGCATACTGTACTGTAGCTGAATCTGACACTAATGGTAAGTTTTTATCCCCTGTAGAAGATATATTATTATCTACTGATAAAGTAGTTCCACTTCCAGCAACAAATCCAAAGTTATTTGTACCTGCCATTGTAGTTGCTTTCCCAGTACTATCAAATGCTAAATTTCCATTTTGTATGTATACAAGTGTGCTGTTACTCGAAGCAGCTCCTGTAGTTAACTCATAATTATTAAGTGTAGATGTTGTTGTTGGAGCGTAATTTGCCACAATACCAAATGAATCAATTCCATTTGCATTTAATTTTATCAATGATTGTGATGTATCAAACTCTTTAAGAATCCCTATTCCTACATTGCCAGTTCCATTTACATTTATTGGTGTATTTAGAGTTATTTTTGGTAATCCTGTCACTGTATTTGTTAATATTACTCCATATGAGTTTGTACCATTAATATCAACAGTTCCTGTATTTGTAAAATCCCCCCCAAATCCAGTTCCACCTGCAATATCAATCATAGCAAGTATTTCTTTGTCTCCATTAAGAGTTATTGTCCCATTATTTGTAAAATACAGATTTCTTGTATTTGTTCCTCCAGCTGGATTTATTGTTGAAAATATTAAGTTGTTACTTCCAGTTGCTGAAGTTGTTATTGTTCCATCATGTATTAATCCTGCATCTTTAGACCCACTGTGATACTGTACTCCAAAATACATAAGGTTTGATCCAGTTATATTTGTATTTACTCCTGAACCTATATGATATACAGAAGAACCATAGCTATTATGTGCATCTATATGAAATAGCATTTTAGGAGTTCCAGAAGTCCCAGTTCCACTAAAATTAATATTTAAATCATCCAAATATATATCATGTCCGCCTACTATTTTCATAACCGCTACTTGATTTAATCCTGTCCAAGCAAAATTTTGCACACCTGGACTTGTGTCTACTGTATGTGAAGCACCCCATACTCCCTGAGCTGTTGAATTAGCTAACGATAGATCGAATAATCCACCATTTACATTAACGTTCATTGTTCCACCATTTAGATTTATTTGTGCTATTGGCGCAGTATCTCCTGCACTATAACCACCTGAATTACCTACATATGAAGACTCTGCTGCACTTTTAGCTATCCAACTACTATCGCCATTTCCAGTAGGTGGAAATGAAAATGGTGTTATTGCTGGTAATGCTATCGTTGGTAAATTAACACTGACAGTTGGTAACTCAAACTTCACTACATCAATTGTTCCAGCATATCCTACTGGCACAGTTGGTGATACATTTAGATTTAATTCAGGCTTATTTACATCTTTTAAAGGAATTCTTATACCCAAATCTACATCTCTAGATTCTTGAACTCCTTGAAATGGTTTCCCAGTTACACCATCACTACTATGGTTAGGGTCTGAATGATACTTTCCACTTGCTGAAGTATTATCTCCACCTCTTTCATGATCATAAAATCCAGTAAAGAATATCTGCCATTCTAGGTATTCTGGTTTTACGATATAGTCACTTTGTGCGTAGAGATCTTTTAATTCATTATTTCTCTTCTTTAGAATGCTTTCTATTAGTTTGTAATTCGTATCGTTTGATTTTCCTGAAACAATATTCTTAGTCATATTGTTGTACAAGTTATCATAATTAGTTGTTGTTGCGGCTCCAGCATATGAAGCTACCACTGAATTAACTGCTAATGAGAACATTAATAATTTTTTTAATTCCATTCTTCTCTCCTTCTGTTTATTCTTAGTATAATTAAATTTTCCAAATTTAACCTCATAATATTGTATGTCATGTTTCCGAAATATGTCTATACAACTATGGAATAAATATTATACTTTTCATTTCAAATTTTTTATTACTTTTTCCCTTGATAATAATTTCATGTTTAGAAATATCTCTTTAAATATAGGTATTTATGATTATTTTTAGATTATTCTTAAATCATAATATATTCATGTATAATTTGAGTTTTTCTACTTACACAATCTCTTATAATTTATACACACTACCATACATTTATCAGACATTAACATTGTACATTTAGTTAGTATTTTTGTCAATAACATATTAAACAGTAATTTGTCTACATATACTGATTAAGTTCAGATAAAATAGACTTATTTTTAAAAATACTAGTGTTTTCAAAGCATATTCAAAGAATAAAAGAAGGATTACTATTTTAAAAAATTTAGTCAATAAAAAAAATATTATTTATTTTTTATTTTTTTAGCATATATACTAAAAAATTTTAATACAAATAATATCTTTTATTTTGATTCTATTTTTTATTTTTACTTTTTAACTATAAAAGCTAAAAATTTTAATGGCCTATCTCCAGTATTTATCATACCATGCCCTTCTCCACTTTTAGTATATATTACATCTCCATTTTTTATCTCTTTTTTAGTTTCATTATCTGTTATTATACCTTCACCATCTACAACAAAATAAATCTCCTCTTCACCTTCATGAGTATGATAACCAATTTCACTTCCCACTTCTAATTCATTTAGATAAAAACCAGTCAAATTATTATTAAGCTCATTAGAATCTAAATATCTATTGTTAATAACAATTCCTGTCCCGCCCCTTGGGTTTTCTGATATTGATTTTACTGTGTCTTTTGATTTTATCACCATAATATATACCTCCTTTATATTTTACTTCTTAGTTTTAGTCTTTTTTAAAAACTCTTCTTCTGTGATTACCTTTATTCCATTTAGTTTTAATAAGCTAGTTGTTATTCCATCTCCATCAATTAGATTTTTACTAAATGTTCCATCATAAATCTTTCCACATCCACAAGATGGACTCTTAGCTTTTAATATAGCTATTTCAATTCTATTTTCTTTTGCTATTTTTAAAGCCTTACCTGCTCCTATTACAAAAGCTTCTGTAACATCTTTTCCAGAGGATAATTTCACAACTTTCCCATCACATTCTACTATTTCCGCTGACTCTCTTGGTGTCTTTAATCCCCCTAATATTTCAGGACAGACTAGTATAGCATCACCTTTTTTGTATATTTCTTTTATTTTTTTTACTACATTCGATTTTCCTTTATAATTACATTTTTTTCCTACTAAACATGCAGAAATCAAATATTTCATAGCTTTTCTCCTAATACAAAATGTTTTTTATTAAACCACTCTTACTATATTATGTAATAATAATAAGTAAAGAAAATATCCCGTTTAATAAAAATGTTATTCCAATGACCGTGTTAAATAATTTATTATTTCTTTTCATATTCTTTATTATATAAAAAAGTAAAAATAAATCGTAAACTAAGTATGCTGTTACAAAAATCCTTATATCTTGCATTACCCCGAAAAACACTTCCATTATAACACTTAGTAAAATTATAGGTGGTATTGTTAATGGGATTGTTTTACTTATAAATAAATATAAAAAAGATATAACTTCTATAAAAAGTATACTTAAAGCAATTATACTGTTTTTTTTTGATATTTTAGAAGTTAAGTAGTTATAAGCTGATATCAGCCTATATGCACTAAATATTAGTATAAATATAATATAAACAATATCAAGCATTTTTACCTCTCATTTCTAATACATTTAGTGTATTTCTAAATATCATATTATTACTTTATATTCTATCATATTATAAAGAAAAAATCATAAAAAACATGCAGAAAAATTATTTGAATAAAACTATTAAATATGATATAGTTAAACTATAATCAACACTATATTTTTGGAGGTTTTATGGAAACTGAATCCAGTGTTTTAATAACAAGATTAATATTAATTTTTATACTAACTTTAATCAATGCTTTTTTTTCGGCTTCTGAAATGGCAGTTGTTTCAGTAAATAAGAATAAAATCCGCTTATTAGCAGAAAAAGGAAATAAAAAAGCTGTTCAACTATACAATCTTTTAGAAGAACCAAGTAAATTTTTATCTACAATTCAAATTGGTATTACTTTTGCAGGATTTTTTGCCAGTGCTGCTGCTGCTACAAGTATGTCTAGCCCACTTGCAGATTTTTTATCAAAGCTCAATGTTCCTAAGAGTGATGAAATAGCCTTATTAATTATCACTTTTGTACTTTCTTATGTAACACTAGTTCTTGGGGAGCTTGTACCAAAACGTATAGCTTTACAAAAGTCAGAATCTATTGCATTATTTGCTATTGGTCCTATTCTATTTGTATCAAAGTTCTTTTATTTATTTATTAAAGTTCTTTCATTTTCTACAAGTATAGTTCTAAAAATACTTAGATTTGATGATAGCAATGTTGAAGAAAAAATATCAAAAGAAGAAATTAAATCTATTATTGAGTCTAGCAGTGGATCAGACATCATTAATAAAGAGATGATAAGCGGTATTTTTAATTTTGATAATAAGCTGGCTAAAGAAGTAATGACTCCTAGAACAGATGTTTTCACTCTAAATATAGATTCACCTATTGATGAGATGCTAGATCATATATTTGAGGAAAAGTACTCTAGAATCCCAGTTTATGAAGATAATATTGATAAAATTATAGGTATTCTGTATATAAAGGATCTTATGATTGAGGCTTATAAGCATGGTTTTGATAATGTTAATGTAAAAAAAATACTACATGAAGCATATTTTATACCTGAAACTAAAAACGTAAACTCACTCTTTGAAGAGCTTCAAAGTTCAAAAAAACATATTGCTGTATTGATAGATGAATATGGTGGTTTTTCTGGAATAATAACTATTGAAGATCTTATAGAAGAAATTATGGGAGAAATAGATGACGAGTATGATGTTTATGATCCTGACATTCATCAAATTACAGAAAATGTATTTCGTGTAAGAGGACTAACATCTATTAATGAAATAAATGAAATGTTAAAACTCGATTTACCAACAGATATTTCAGATACTATAAGTGGATTTTTAATTTTTATACTTGGAAAATTTCCTACTGAGGAAGATAATAAGGAAATTGAATATAAGAATCTTCTATTTCAAATGACTGAAATAAAAGAAAGAAGAATAGAAGAAGTTATTCTTACTATAAATAGAAAATAATAAAAATATACTACCCTCTTTTTAGCTGTGAAGAGGGTAATTCTATGTCTAAGGCGGTTTAAATTATGAATAAAATAGAACAATTAAAGTTTATAATTGAAAATAATGATAAAATAGTCTTTTTTGGAGGTGCTGGAGTATCTACTGAAAGCGGGGTTCCAGACTTTCGAAGTTCAAATGGATTATATAAATACACTCCAGAGAAAATCCTATCTCATAGTTTTTTTAAGGAAAACCCGGAAACATTTTTTGAATTTTACAAAAAAAATCTTATATTTAAAGAAGCTAAACCAAATAAGGCTCATCAAGTATTAGCTAAAATGGAAGAAGATGGGAAATTTTTGGGTATAATAACACAAAATATTGACTCGTTACATCAAATGGCAGGAAGCAAAAATGTATATGAATTACATGGTAGTATTTCAAAAAATTATTGCACTAAGTGTAAAAAGAAATATACTCTAGAAGAGTTTCTTAGTATTAATTCAGATGTGCCCTACTGTGCTTGTGGAGGAATTATAAAGCCAGATGTTATTTTATATGAGGAACAACTTAATTGGGATGTTATTGATGGTTCTGTTTCTTTATTAGAAAAGGCTGATGTTTTAATAGTAGGTGGTACTTCTCTTATTGTAAATCCAGCAGCTTCTCTTATTAATTATTTTTCTGGAAAGCATCTTATTATAATAAATTTTGATCCTACTCCCTATGACTCCAAAGCTGAAATAATTATAAGAGAAAAAATTGGTGATACCCTTTCTAAGGTTTATATTTTATAATTTCTAGTATCAGTAAAACTTTATAATATCTTATTATATTTTACACAAGAACAAAACATTAAACTTAAAACTATATAAAAAGGAGAAAAATGAATATCTTAATTAGAAGCATTAGTATTCTAATGTTTATTTACAGTATTATTCTAATTATTATTGGAATAAGAAATTTTGGTTCTATTATTATACTTATATTTTCAATATTACTTTATTTTTCTGCATATACTAATAATTTGAAAATAAAATATACACTCTACTCTTTCTTTATAGTATATATAATTTTTCTTTTGATTTTTATAGGAATCTTATATAAAAATACTAAATATGAAAATAATGAAGGGGCTAAGAATTCTTCTTTTATTGTTATTCTTGGTTCTGGCTTGAAAAATGGTGACCAGTTATCTAAAGAGGGTAAAAAAAGATCTAATAAGGCTATTGAATATTCTAAGAAATATCCTCATTTAAAGATATTTCTTACAGGCGGACAGGGAATTGATGAAACTATTCCTGAGTCTATTGCATTTAAAAACTATTTTATTCAAAATGGAATTGATGTAGATAGGATTCTATTAGAAGATAAGTCTACAAGTACAGATGAAAATATAAAATTTATGTTGGAAACGCTTAGTGCTAAAGATATTAAAATAAAAAATATTCTATTAGTAACTAGTGATTTTCATATGCCTCGTGCTGTAATAATTACAAAGCATTATGGATTAACTCCATTTCCCCTATCTTCGAAAACAAGGCTTCTGGCATTTCTTCCCAATATAATGCGTGAAGAACTTGCCTATGTTAAAACTTATTTTTTAGATTTAAGGTAGTTATAATTTTTATAATAATTAAAATAACTAATAATACAAAGACATAGCCTTCAAATCTGTCATCCTGAGGAATGTAGTGACGTGAGGATCTCGTTTTCTTTTAAATTTGTTGTTTGTAAAATAATCAGAAAACTAATCGTCGTTAGAGATTCTCACGTCGCAAGCTCCTCAGAATGACAAAGTGTGGGGCTTTCCTTTTACTTTTATGCTTTTACCTTTATGGACTTTTATCCTTTATGCTTAAATTACAAAGACACAGGCCACAAATCTGTCATCCTGAGGAACACAGTGACGTGAGGATCTCGTTTTCTTTTAAATTTTTTATTTATATAATAATCAGAAAACTAATTATCGTTAGAGATTCTCACGTCGCAAGCTCCTCAGAATGACAAAGTGTAGGGCTTTGCTTTCACACTTTTGCTTTTACCTTTATGCTTTTTATATACCTACAAAGACACAGCCCACAAATCTGTCATCCTGAGGAACGCAGTGACGTGAGTATCTCATTCACGTTTAAAACTACTATACTAACCTTTCCCATACTTCAATTACACACATAAAATTTACTCTTTTTTACCCTAATATACTTGACAAACTTTACCATAAGCTTTATAATTACTATATATCATTTTTATATATTAGTTTCACTATAAATCATTAATAATATATATCGAAAAATATTTTATATTTATACTAAAACTATAGTTTATTTATTAGTATTTTATTAATGATATTCTTATAAATTAACTTATGGAGGAAAAGAGAATGGGATTAAGTTTAACTTACAAAATTTTAAGTAAAAATTTGTTAAAAGGTGAGTTGAAACCTGGTGAGGAAATTTGTGTCAGAGTACATCAAACTCTTACCCAAGACTCAACTGGTACTATGGCTTACCTACAATTAAACGCTATGAATATCGATAAAGTACAAACTGAAGTTTCTGTTGCTTATATTGATCATAATATGCTGCAAGCCAGCTTTGAAAATGCTGATGACCATGAATTTATTAAAACTTCAGCTGCTAAACATGGAATAATTTTTTCTAAACCTGGTAATGGTATTTGCCATAGACTACATCTAGAAAAATTTGGAAAACCAGGTAAAATATTAATTGGTTCTGACAGTCATACACCAACTGGTGGAGGACTTGGAATGATAGCAATAGGAGCTGGTGGCTTAGATGTAGCTATTGGAATGGCTAGAGGACTTTATTATCTAAAAGCTCCAAAAGTATATAATGTAGAATTAAGAGGCCACTTACAGCCATGGGTATCTGCAAAAGATGTTATACTACATGTTTTAAGAGAACTTACTGTAAAAGGTGGAGTTGGTTTTGTTATTGAGTATACTGGTGAAGGTGTAAAATCACTAACAGTAGATGATAGAGCTACAATCACTAATATGGGAGCTGAATTAGGAGCCACTACTTCAATTTTTCCAAGTGATGAAGAAACTTTAGACTTTTTGAAAAAACAAAATCGTGAAGAAGACTATATTCCATTAACAGCTGATGAAGACGCTGTTTATGATGAAAAATTAATTGTGGATTTAGATAAATTAGAACCTTTAGCTGCATTTCCACACAGCCCAGATAATGTTCACCCTATACCTAGTGAACAAATAAAAGTAGATCAAATTGCTATTGGATCATGTACAAACTCATCTTATTCTGATTTTATGAAATTAGCTAAAATTTTAGAAGGAAAAAAAGTTCATCCTGATGTGAGTTTAGTGTTATCACCTGGTTCTAGTAATATTATGAATATGATTTCTCAAAATGGAGCACTAGCTACTTTAATAGCTTCTGGGGCAAGACTTTTAGAAGCAGGCTGCGGTCCATGTATAGGTATGGGACAAGCTCCAAAAACAGAAGGAATTTCACTAAGAACATTTAATAGAAACTTTAAAGGTAGATGTGGTACTATGGATGCTCAAGTATATTTAGTAAGTACTGAAACTGCTGCTGTATCTTCTATCACTGGTTACTTTACAGATCCAAGAACCTTTGGTGAAGAAATAAAAATAGAATTTCCTGAAAAATATGCATTATATGATAATTATTATATTTACCCCTCTACTTCAGATGACGAAAGAAACAGTGTGGAAATTATTATGGGACCAAATATAAAGCCGTTTCCACTTAATGAAAAACTTGAAAGTGACTTTACTAGAAAAGTAATTTTAAAAACAAAGGACAATATAACTACAGATGATATTTGCCCATCTAATGCAAAACTTTTACCATTTAGATCAAATATTCCTAAACTATCAGAATACTGTTTTTCTACTATTATCCCTGATTTTAAAGATAGAGCTGAGTTAAATAATGGCGGTATTGTAATTGGTGGAGATAATTATGGACAAGGTTCTAGTAGAGAACATGCAGCATTACTTCCACTTTATCTAGGAATTAAAGCTGTAATTGTAAAATCTTTTGCAAGAATTCATAAAGCTAATTTAGTAAATGCTGGGATTATTCCATTAGAATTTATAAATTTAGATGATTATGATCAAATTGATGAATATGATGAACTAGAATTTAGTGATAACAAATCTTCTTTAGAAACTGGTATTTTTACAATATTAAATAAGACAAAAAATATAAAATTTGAAGCTAAATTCAATGGTTCTGAAAGAGAGAAAAAGATTTTAAAATATGGTGGATATTTAAATTTTGCCACAAGTTCTGAATTTTAAATACATAATATAAAACATAAGGAGGAAATATGAGAAAAATAACTCTTATTCCAGGTGATGGAATTGGTCCAGAGATATCAAAAAGTGTTATTGATATCTTTAAAGCAGCAGATGTTCAAGTAGACTTTGAAATAGAAAATGCAGGGGAAAAAGTCTATAATGAAACTGGTGAATTAATTCCAGATTCCCTTTATAAAAGTGTTGAGAAAAATAAAATTGCACTAAAAGGTCCAATTACAACTCCTATTGGTAAAGGATTTAGAAGTATAAATGTCTATCTTAGAAAAAAATATGATTTATATTCTAATATCCGTCCAATTAGGACTCTTCCAGGTATTGATACTAAATATGAAAATATAAATCTTGTTATATTTAGAGAAAATACTGAAGGTCTTTATATTGGTGAAGAAAAATATGAAAATGAAGCACATGACTCAGCAATAGCTATAAAAAGAATTACAAGAAAAGGAAGTCATAGAATAATAAAGGCAGCTTTTGAATACGCTAAAGAAAATAACTTATCAAAAGTAGCTGTTGTACACAAAGCTAATATTCTAAAAATAACAGATGGTCTATTTTTAGATGTTGCTCGTGAAATTGCTAAAGACTACCCTAATATTAATGTAGAAGAAGTTATAATTGATAACATGTGTATGCAGCTGGTAATGAACCCTGAAAAATATCAGGTAATAGTTACTATGAATTTATATGGAGATATTTTATCTGATCTATGTGCTGGATTAGTTGGTGGATTGGGATTAGCTCCTGGAGCAAATCTTGGTGATGATATTGCTATTTTTGAAGCTGTCCATGGTTCAGCTCCAGATATTGCTGGTCAAAATAAGGCTAATCCTTTAGCTTTATTATTTAGCTCTATACATATGTTAAGATATATAAAAGAAACTGAAAAAGCTGACCAAATTGAAAATGCTGTTCTAAAAGTTTTAATTGAAGGAAAAACTTTGACAGGTGATTTAGGGGGTACTGCTAGTACTGATGAACTAACGAACTCCATAATAAAATATCTATAGTTAGGGGGAATATATGGACGATAAATTTTTAGACACCTTATCACTGATTATTAATCAGAATAACAATATTGAACCTGAATTATATGAAAAGCTGGATGTTAAACGTGGTCTTAGACACCAAAATGGTACTGGTGTTCTAGTTGGCCTCACTAAAATAGGCTCTGTCCACGGTTATCGTATAGATAATGGAATAAAAGTACCTGAAACTGGAAGATTATATTATCGTGATTATGAACTTGCTGAATTAGCTTCTATTTTAAAGCTAGAAAATAGATTTTCTTTTGAAAAAACTATATTTTTGCTTCTTTTTGGTAAAATACCAACAAGTGAAGAATTAAATTTATTTATGGCTAATCTATATGAATTACAGAAATTACCAGAAGAATTTGCAGAGAATTTTCTATTAAGAAAACCTAGTACTGATCTGATGAATCAACTACAAAGAGCAGTTTTATGCCTTTACACAATTGATGAGAAACCTGATGATATTTCATTAAATAACTTAATCAGACAGTCTTTAAATATAATTGCAAAATTTCCTAGTCTACTTACATACAGTTATCATGCATATAGACATAAACATTATAACGAGAGTCTTGTTATACATTCACCTAAGAATAACATAAGTATTGCTGAAAATATTTTATACATGTTAAGAGATGACAGTGATTATACAGAAATAGAATCTTCTACACTGGATCTTCTTCTTGTAATACACGCAGAACATGGTGGAGGTAATAACTCTACTTTTACTTCTCATGTAGTATCTTCCACAGGAACTGATACTTATTCTGCTATTTCAGCATCTATTGGTTCACTTAAAGGACCAAAACATGGTGGAGCAAATGCAATGGTTTCAAAAATGATAAATAATATAAAAGAAAACGTAAATTACTCAGATATGGTTAAATTAAAAAAATATTTACGTAAAATATTGACCAAGGAAGCATTTGATGGCTCTGGTTTGATCTACGGGATGGGTCATGCGATTTATACTGTCTCAGACCCAAGAGCGGACTTATTAAAAGAAAAAGCTGAAGAATTAGCAAAATCTAAAAATAGACTTGAAGAATTTGAGTTATATAAAAATATTGAATTATTATCAAAAGAGTTATTTAAAGAAATTAAAGGAGAACATTATGCTATTTGTGCAAATGTTGACTTTTATTCAGGATTTGTATATCAGTTATTAAATATTCCTGAATCTATTTACACTCCCCTATTTGCTACTTCAAGAATAGCAAGTTGGAATGCACATAGAATAGAACAAATTATTTTTGATAAAAAAATCATCAGACCAGCTTATAAAGCTGTTGATGGTGAAGGAAATGTTTTAGTATAATACTAAGTAATATTTATAAAAAGAAGTTAGCTCAAACTGATTTGCTTTTAGAATTATTTAACATAAAAATGCTGCCTCCAATATTGGGGACAGCATTTTTCAGTACCTATCTTTTATCAGCTTTGAGCATTATATTTCTAAGCTCATCAAAAGTCTTTATTTTTTTCATTTTCATTTTTGGAAAAGAGTTCAACATTTTTCTTTCATTAAATTTTAACTTATATATTGATTTACGCAATTCAATATCTTCTTTTCTTTGTATTATTTTTTCTTCTCTTTTATTTTTCTTATTTTTAAATTTTTCTGTTACTTTTTTATTTTTATTTTCTAAAGATTTACTAAAATCTTTAATTCGACTATTTATTGAGATTTTTAATTCTTTTGCTTGCTCTTCTAACTTAGCATCAAGTTTTTCAATAGCTTTTTGGAATGAAAATATCTTTCTAACTGATACCACAGTATCTAACAACATAATAAAAACTATTATTATTGATAAACTTACCCCAAAAGTTGAATTCAGATGACCTACATATTCATTGACTAATGGCTGAACAAATTTAACAACAATCACACAGCAGAATCCCCAGAATAGTGATACTGGCAATGCTACTCGTCCTTGAATATTAAATGGAACTTTATGATAATCCCACCATGTTGTATGAAATAATTTTTCTAGTACATAAGAAGTTAAATATTCCAATACAGTAACTACTATTGTAGATAAAATGAATAATAAAAAAACATTATTCTGAAATGGATCAATAAAATATAATACCATTAAAACACCAAAACCATAGATTGGACAATATGGTCCCATTAAAAATCCTCTGTACATAAATTTTTTTGCCTTAATTGAACAAAATATTGTTTCCCACAACCAACCAATTTCTGCATAAATAAAAAAGAAAAGTACCAATTCACTAAATATTTTACTCATTAATAATTACCTCCAAAATTCTCTTTATACTATAAGGTAACTTAAAAATGTCTCTAGTGTCAAGTAAAATATGTTTTTTTCACTTTTATAACAGAATATATAAGCATATTATTCTTCATATATTTTAATTTTAATATTATTTGGATCATTTATAACAATAAAATTACCACTTTCCTCTATTTTATTAGTATTAGAAAGATTTTCTTTTATTTTAAAAAATCTTTCTGAATCTATCTCATATTCTATTAATTTCAATCCTGTACTATTTTCAGAACCAGGCTCTGACACTGTATAATCCCAATGGTTAAATGCGAAATGATGATGATATCCGTCATATGATAGAAATATAGCATCTGGAAGTTCTGATGTTTTAGATAGTAAAAAATTATTTTTATAAAACTTAGTCATTTTATCCACATCATAACTTTGCATATGTATATGTCCAATTACTGCTTCACTAGAAAGCTTGTATTTTTCACCATTTGATAAATTATATAGTTCATCAGCATTTAGTGGAATAGTATCCATGATAACATTTCCATTTGGTAAATATTTCCATTTATCTCTATCACGATCAGCATACACTTCTATACCATTTCCTTCAGGATCAGTCATATAAATAGCTTCACTTACCAAATGATCGGCTGCTCCTTGAACTTCTGTTTTCGAGTCAATTATATGACCTAAAAAATTAGCTAATTCTTCTCTATTGGGAAGTAAATATGCTATATGATATAAGTTAGCTTCTTCCCTACTTTTTAATATTACTCCTTCATCAGTAACAAGCGTCAAAATTACATTATTATTTATTCCAAGATTTACTTTTTTATTTTCTATTGAAATTACTTCCATTCCTAATACACTCGTATAATAGTTTTTCATTTTTTCAATGTCTATTACTTTTAATACCGCTCTCTTTATTTTCATAAAACCACCTTTTTTCATTTGTATAAGCAATTATATGTTTTATTTAGAAATTTGTCAAGCTAAAATACTTAAAAATAGCAGAATTAATCTGCTATTTTATTATTTTATATTGTCCATTGATTATGAATAATTGCAACTAAATAATACTTTTCTTTATATTGTTCATAAACTAAACGCAGGCTTTTCCAATCCATTCCAGAATATTTTTTTGTTCCATATACATAGTATTCTACAGTTTTTGTATTAGGAAAATACTTATTTGTATTTTCTATAGAGTTTCCAATCCCCATTATACTATCATAATTAGGAACTGAATTTATAAAGTCAGCATTATAAATAAATTTATCATAGTACTCATCAAAAGTTAAAAAGATTTTTTCTCCTGTACCATCATATACTCCCCATGTTAATTTTTCATTTTCATCATAAGTTCTTGCAATATTTTTTTTTGTTAAAATTACATTCCCTTCATATGGAATATAAGAATATGGTGAAAACAATACCCCTTTTTTAGGATGAATATGTTCTGATAAATTTTTAACATTCTTATTTTTTATTAATTCAATTACTTGATTATTTGTTGTTTTTAATAGTTCAGAATAATCTTCTGATGTATATACATTCTTCTTAGAATAGCTTAAACTAAAAATGAAAATAGTCAAAAATATTAGACTCAGTTTTTTCATTTATTAACCTCCAATTTATTATTTGTTATATTATATCCTTTTTCCCATAAAAAAACAAACTTTAAAACTTTAATGGTTGTATACTATTTAGTGGGGTGGAAAAGTAAAAAAAAATTGCATAAGTAAAAATTCAATAGTATTATGTTTTTGGGAAAACAATACAGAAAGGAATTTTACTTATGCAAATTAATTATACTAAA
>JAGOZX010000052.1 GCA_018058425.1 Sebaldella sp. | reverse complement strand
CATCTCTTACTTGTGCTCCTCTTAGTGTATATAAGTTATGAAGTGTATGTGTTGCATCCTCTGCACTATTTAATAATTTAAATTGTGGAAAATACATTAGCATTTCTGATGGTGCTTCTGTTCCTGGTACTAATGAAAATTCTATTTGAACTCCATCAATAGTTCTTGTATCATTTGTTTTTGTTATTACATCAGTGGGCGCTATTAATGTAAAAGTTCCTAATGATGTTGTTTTACCTAAACCTGTATCTATTTGACCTTTAGCATCTTTTTTTAGTTGTGAACCATACATATAAGAAGCACGTCTACTCATAGCGTTTCCTGCATAAACATTTTCGCTTATTGCTTCACTTAAGAATCCTTCTGGAGCGTATACTTTAACTTTACCAGACTTTACGTCATCTTCACTTATTACACCCTTTACACCACCATAATGATCTGCATGGCTATGGCTGTATATTACAGCTACTACTGGTTTCTTAGGTCTATTTTTATAATATAGTTCTAAAGCTGACGCAGCTGTTTCTTTTGTCATTAATGGATCTATTATTATTATTCCTTTGTTTCCTTCTATGATTGTCATATTAGATATATCAAATCCTCTTACTTGATTACTCTGTCTGTAACTTTAAATAGTCCGTTTATATTATTAACTTGAGCTATTCTCCATAAACTTGGATTTACAGTAGCTGGCGCTGGTTTATCATTTTGATATTTATAGCTTTCCATATCCCAAATATCTTGACCATTACTATTTTTTATAATTAATGTTGGAAGTGTATCCACAAAACCTTTTTTTGCATCCTCAAAGTCTTGTGTATCACTAAATGGTAAGTCTTTTAAGACTTGGTTATTTACATCTGCTGTGGCCTTTGTTGCTTCCTTTGGTTCTTCAGCAAATGCTGAGACTGTCATTAACAGTGATAATAATGATAATTTTAACAAAATATTTTTACTTCTCATATTCTATTCTTCCTAGTTTTATATTAAAGATTGTTATTAAAAATATATTTTTGTTTGTTATTCAATTATTTAATGTTTAAAGAACCACAGCTACCATTAGCTTTATTCCCCATCTTGGATCATAATCAGTACGTTTTATATAGTATCGTGGTGATAAGCCTATACTAACTGGAACTAATCCTCCAATTTTCACTACTTTACTGACTCCTGCTTCTAATGGAATACTCCATTGGTCATCTACCCAGTCATATGAAGCATCTATATTACCACTTATAGTCCATCCACCTGTTATATGATATGCTAGAAACGGTTGGAGCATAGATTCATTTACATCTCTATCGCCTTCTCCACCCACTGACCATAATTGTTCAGCCAGCATTCCATATGTCCATTTATCTTTTTGAACTACTGCTACTGCAGCTGGCCCCACTGACCATTTATTAATACTAAACTCATCATTTCCTATTGGAAAACTAACTATTGGCCCTACTCCCCATATTACTCCTTCTGATTTTTGTGGTGCAAAGAAATAACTTTGTTCGATATCTCCAATACCATGTTGTGAACTTCCTTTAGATAGTACATCATGTTGTTCAATTAATGGAATAACTGTACGTATAATAACCTTCCAATCCTTCCCTAAATTTATGGGTGTAACAGGTTCTATTGTTAATGTACTTCTTTTTCCATAATTTGGACCGATATCGCTGTCATAATCATATTCAAATGGAAAAATATAAATTGAAGAGACTGGATTTGATAGTTCTTTTGAAATTTTATCGACACTTTCATTACGATCAGATGCAAGATTTTGTTTTACAACTCCTTTTTCCTCACCATAAAGAAATCCTGAAAGAACCATAGAGACAAGCGTAATCATTCCAAGTTTTAATAATTTATTCGCAGTTTTTCTTGAACCCTTTAAATTAATTAGTGTATCCATTTCTCTCACTCCTAACGAATTTTGAATAGAAATTTTGATAACTTTTACTGCAGCTAGAATTCTTATACTTTTATATTTTCATTTATTCTTGGTTAATTTATTTTATCAAACGATTGACTCTTTGTCAATTAGTTAACTTATTAATTAGTTGATATTTAACTAAAATCTTCATATCTACCTTAATGAAGATTTTCCTTTACACTACTTTATTAAAAATACTGTATCTACAAGTTTGATTCGTGTACATACAAGAAATTAAATCAAAAAATAAAAGTAACAATTTAATTAATATTAGAAGAAAAAATTCTATGAGTCCTTTCAGTATTAAAAATTTTTAAAATAAATTTTTAATATCCTGTCATTTAAGTAAATAATGAAGTGGTCTTTCTATAATAGGTACCACCTCATTTTTACAAAATCTAATAATGTTAATTTCGCTACTTTTAAATATAAACTTATCTTTAAACTTCTGTTATTTCAACTACTTTAAAGTGCCCAGCACTCTCTATTAAGCTAGTCAACAGCTCGTTATTTACATCTCCTGATAATTCCAACTCTACTTTTTGACTAGATAAATCTATATCTACGTCTTTTGTTTCTGATAAATTTGTTAAAACATTGTTTACTTTTGACATACATCCCATGCAGTTCATGCCATCTATTTGAATTAATTTTTTCATGTACTATACCTCCTAAAATTTAGAAAAGATAACTGTTAAATCTTTCATAGATCTTACCAAGAAAAGTAAGAATTGTCAATTTAAAGTTATCTTTTTTATTTTAAGTTTTTTTATTGTAAATTATTTTGTTAATCTATAAGTATCTCTAGCAATCATAAGCTCTTCCGCTGTTTCTATTTTATAAACTTTTACTTTAGAATTTTCTGTATTTAATTCTACATTTCCACTTATTCTTTTACTATTTAGTTCCTCATTAATCTCTAAACCTAAATAGCTCAATCCTGAACAAACATCAAGTCTCACAGCATTGTCATTTTCTCCAACTCCACCTGTAAATGCTATTGCATCTACACCATTTAAAGCTGCTACATATGCTCCAATATATGATTTTACTCTATACACAAACATATGATGTGCTAAATCTGCTCTTTTATCCCCAGCAGCTTTAGCTACTTCTAAATCTCTAAAATCTGAACTTTGACCAAATATTCCAAGTACTCCTGACTCTTTATTCATTCTTGAATCCATTCCTTTTAAATCTAAGCCTCTTTTATCCATAACATATAAAACTGCTGCTGGATCCATATCTCCTGATCTTGTACCCATCATTAAACCTTGTAATGGAGTAAGACCCATAGAAGTATCTATTGAAACTCCATTTTTCACAGCTGATATACTTGCTCCATTTCCTAAGTGACAAACTATGATCTTTGCATCTTTCTTACCTAGCATCTCTCTAGCCACTTCACTCACATATTTATGAGATGTCCCGTGAAATCCATATTTTCTTACTTTTAGTTCTGTATAATCTTCATATGGTAATGCATACATATATGCCTCTGCTGGCATTGTTTGGTGGAATGCTGTATCAAATACAACTACATTTGGTTTTCCTGGTAATAATTCTTGCATTACTCTTATTCCCATTATGTTTGCAGGATTATGTAATGGAGCCAATTCTGAAGTTTCTTCTACTCTTCTCATTACATCTTCATTTACTATTGTAGAATCCTTAAAATACTCTCCTCCATGAACTAATCTATGTCCTATTGCATCTATTTCTTCTACACTGCTAAGATTTCCATCTGTAGCATCCTGAAGTGTTTTTAAAACTAAATTTATAGCTACTTTATGATCAGGCATATCTTTTAACAATTCTACCTTAGTATCCTTTACCACATTCTTGTATACCAATTTAGAATCAGTTATTCCTATTCTTTCACAAATTCCTTTTGCTAGTGTTTCTTCGTTTACCATGTCAATTAATTCAAACTTCAATGATGAACTTCCACTGTTAATTACTAAAACTTTCATTTTTTCCTCCTAAAAATTATAATTCCGATTCTACAGCTGTGATAGCTGCGACATTTACTATATCCTCTACACTACATCCTCGTGATAAATCATGTATAGGTTTTGCCAACCCTTGAATTAGAGGCCCCAATGCCTCAGCTTTTGCTAGTCTTTGAGCAATTTTATAACCGATATTTCCCGCTCCTAAATCTGGAAATATAAGTACATTTGCTTCACCCTTTATTTCACTATTAGGTGCTTTTTTCATTGATACTGCTGGTACAACTGCCGCATCAAACTGTAATTCTCCACCGAATTTAAAATCTACATTCCTTGTTTTTAAAATATTAACAGCCTCTTGAACTCTTGTAACATCTTCTGATGAAGCACTTCCATATGTAGAAAAAGATAATAATGCAACTTTAGGATCTACAATATTTGCTAAAGTTCTTGCTTTTTCAGCACTTGAAGTAGCTATATCAGCTAGTTGTTCAGAAGTTGGTTTTGGAATAACACCACAGTCACCAAATATTAAAACACCATCTTGTCCATATTCTGGAGTTTTTGTAATAATAATCATAGAACTTGACACAGTTTTTAAACCTGGTTTTGTTCCTACAATATGTATTGCAGCTCTTAGAACATCTGCTGTTGGAGAATTTGATCCTGCTACCATACCTACTACATATTCTTTTTTTACAAGCATAGCTCCAAAATATAAATTATCATTCTCTAAAAGTTTTCTTGCCTTTTCCAATGTCATTCCCTTTTTTTCTCTTAATTTAAAAAGTTCTTGCACAAAGTCATCCATTTGATCAAATTTCTTAGGGTTATAAATTTCTGCCCCTTCCACACTTACACCAAGTTTTTCAGCACTAGCATTGATTTCATCTGCATTACCTACCAAAACAACCTTTACTATTCCTTCACTTATTAACTGAGCAGCGGCTTTTATAACTCTTTCATCTTCCGTTTCAGGTAAAACTACTTTTTTTCCTAAGTTTTTAGCTTTAGCTTTAATTTGTTCGATTAAACTTGACAATTCCATCACTCCCTAACATATTATTCTATATTAATTAAAATATTTATACATATACTAATCAAACATTGCATTGACGAATTCATCAGCATCAAATTCTCTAAGATCTTCTATTCCTTCACCTACACCTAAGTATTTTATGGGCTTTTTTAATTCATCTGATATAGCAAAAATAATTCCACCTTTAGCTGTACCATCAAACTTTGTTAGGATTACACCTGTTAAGTCTACAATTTCATTAAATAACTTTGCCTGCTGTAAGCCATTTTGTCCAGTTGTACTGTCTATTACTAGTAATTTTTCAATATTTACGTCACCAGACTGCTGTATTATTATTTTATTTATTTTTTCTAATTCTTTCATTAGATCTGATTTATTGTGCAATCTTCCAGCTGTATCAATAATAGCTACATCATATCCCTTATTTTTAGCAGTACTAATAGTATCAAAAACAACTGCTCCTGGATCACTTCCATGAGATTGTTTTATCACTTCTACACCAGTTCTATGACCCCATTCTTCTAGCTGTTCTATGGCTGCAGCTCTAAATGTATCAGCAGCTCCAATTACCACTTTTTTATTTTGTTGTTTTAATTTACTAGCTATTTTTCCTATTGATGTGGTTTTTCCCACTCCATTTACACCAACAACTAAAATTATATTTAACTTGTCTTCTGCTAGTTTTAATATATTATTTTCATTGGACAATTTATCTCTTAAAACTCTTTTTAATACTTTATAGACTTCTTCTGAATCTTTTACCTTTTCACTTTTTACTCTCTCCTCTAATTCTTCTATAATCCTCAGAGTCATATCAAATCCAAGATCTGACTGTATTAATAAATCTTCTAACTCCTCATACATTTCATCATTAATAGGTTTTCCTGTAAAAACTTCTTTTAACTTTGTAAAAAATCCTTTTTTAGTTCTAACCAATCTATCCTTTAGAGGTTTTGGCTTTTCTATATAGCTTTCCTGTTCTATTTTCACAGGTTCTTCCACTATTTTCTTTTCATCTATATTTACAATTTCTTCATTTTCTAATTCAGTTTGTTTACCTTTTTTGAATTTAAATAGATTTTTAAATGCCATTTTTCATCTCCTTCTCTGCTTGAGATTTTTCTAGGTAATACGGCTCTAATCCATATACGTCTGTAATAGGATAGTTTTTTCTTATTAATATTAATGTTGAAGCTCTTATTTTTAGATTAGAATCAGAAGGAAATGCTACTTTCTCTCCTAAAACATTTCTTATCTTTTCTTTATAGTTAAACGTCCCATCTCCAGTAAAATAATAAGTTTCACCTGTTAATAATAGTTTTTCTAACAAGTCGTCCAACTTTGATACTGTGTACTCCTCTAGTATATTTAAATTATTGTCCGTTACTTTTGATATGCAGTAATAAATCTTTTCTTTTCTTGAATCCACCAAAGATACTATTTTTTCATTACTTATATTTAACTGAAATGCTAAGGCATCTAGTTCATTAATAGAATAGATAGGTATTTCTCTTGAAAAAAATAATCCTTTTACAGTAGCAATAGCTATTCTAACTCCAGTAAACGACCCTGGACCTATTGAAACTGCTACTTCATTAATATCATCTAATGTTTTTGATGTCCAATTTAATAATTTATCTATTTTATCTAATAAAGTTTTAGAGTGAGTTTTCTCAATATCAATAGTTACTTCTCCTAAAAGACCCATTTTTTCATCATAAAGTGCAACGCTGCTTGTTTTTGTTGTTGTACTAATTCCTAATATCAACATATTTTTTTTCTCCATCAATTATTTTATAGATTGACACTTTCCTAGAAGAGTCATCGTTATAGATAAATTCTATAAAGAGAGCATTTTCAGGTAATTCATCAATTATTTTATCAGCCCATTCTATTATGGCTATCCCATCATTATCAAGATAATCCTCATATCCTATGTCATAAACTTCTGATGGATCTAAGAGTCTGTATACGTCAAAATGGTATATTGGTATTACTCCGCTATTATATTCAATTACATAATTAAAAGTCGGGCTTTTTATATTTTCTGTAACGCCAAAATACTTGCATATTTTTTTAGTAAAAGTTGTTTTCCCAGTTCCTAAATCACCTATTAAAGCCAGGCAGTCACCTTTTTTAAGACTTTCTGCTGTTTTAAGAGCTAACTCATCTAATTCTTCAAAAGTTAAAACTACATCTTTCATTTATCATTACTCCCATAAACTTCTAATATTTTCTCTATAACTCCAGTAGTAGACTTATTATCTATAAAAGATAAAATTTCGACTACACCCCCATTTAGTTCTACAATAGAAGTTTCTGGTAAATCATCCTTTTTATAGTCTCCACCTTTTATATGTACATTAGGTTTTATTTTTGCTATTATCTCAATTGGAGTTTTTTCATCAAAAATAACTGCATAGTCAACAGGCTTAAGTCCTATAATCATCTTTGCCCTGTCTTCTTCACTATTTATTGGTCTCTTATCTCCCTTATTTACTTTTACAGAAGAATCACTATTAATTCCTACTATTAGAATATCACCAAAACTTTTGGCCTCTTCCAAATACGTCAGATGGCCCACATGTAATATATCAAATACACCATTAGTAAAAACGATTTTTTTTCCTTGTTTTTTTAGTTCTTCTATAAATTCTTCTATTTTTTCTCTATCTATCAAATTTTTCATTATTTCTCCTAAAAATTTTTTTAACATTTCAATATTTAGTATAGCATATTTTTACATAGATAATTATAAATTTTTATGTCTAATGAGATTAATTTTCTTTTATTATTAAAATTTTTTTATCTAATTCACGATATAAAGTTATTACTTCTTAGAAAAATATAATTTTTCCATTAACTTAGTAAAGGGACCTATTTATCCAGTCCCTTAAAATATTAATCTCAATAAATTTTACTTTTTTAAATTACTTTTAGTTTATCTTTTCTAGCTTCATATTTACTATGCTTACATATGAAAGTAAAAAACATACAAAATAAATATTATTTCGCTTCAAATAATTTTTTTATCTTACTTAGTTCCAAAAATTCTATCTCCTGCATCCCCTAAGCCTGGATAAATATATGCTTGTTCGTTTAGCCCTTCATCTATACATGCAGAATATATATCCACATCAGGATGTCTTTCCACTACTTTTGCTATACCTTCTGGAGCAGCTATTATACATAAAAATGATATGTTTGTTACTCCTAAATTCTTCAAATAGTCTATTGTATAATTTACAGAACCTCCAGTTGCTAACATTGGATCCACTATTAGTACTTTGCTTTCAGTTACATTCGTAGGCATTTTTGCATAATAATAAACTGGCTCTAAAGTTTCCTCATTTCTATAAACACCTAAATGTCCCACTTTAGCAGTTGGTACAAATTGTAGTATTCCTTCTACCATTCCTAAACCTGCTCTTAAAATAGGAACTAAAGTAACTGGCTGACTTAAAACTTTTGTTTTTGTAATTTGTAATGGTGTTTCTGTTTCTACTTCTTTTAGTTGTAAGTCCTTTGTTGCTTCATATGTCATAAGACCTGCTATTTCATTTAGACTTTCTCTAAATAATTTTGTATCAGTATCTTTATTTCTTAAATTTGTTAATTTATGCTCTATTAACGGATGTTTTATTTCAATAACAGACATTTTCTCTTCACTCCCTATTTAAATTTTTATAAAAAAAGCAGAGATTACTATTACACTTAATAGCTCCCTCTGTTTATTATAAATTATATTTTTTCTTAAATTTATCAACTCTACCAGCTTCATCAATGAACTTAGACTTCCCTGTATAGAATGGATGTGATGTTGAGCTTGTAGCTACCTTTACTATTGGATACTCTTGACCATCTTCCCAAACTGTAGTTTCTTTAGTTAATTTTGTCGATTTAGTTAAAAATCTAAAACCACTACTTGTATCTTCAAAAACTACTAATCTGTAATCTGGATGTATATCTTTTCTCATCCTAATGCTCCTTTCTATATTTCATTCCATTTTTCATAATTCATATTATTGTATCATAAGAAATAATTTTTTTCAAGGTGTTTTATAGTATTATTGAGAAAAAAATATTCTTAATTCTGTCTATTATCACAGTCTCCATTTTTATTCATTTATCAGATTATCAAATATAATAAAAACAACGCTAAAATCTTTCTCTATATAATAATTTTCCAAACAAAAAGGGCATAATTTTTATACCCTTTGCTTTTTATTATCTATTTCTATCTAAAATTCCATTCCATTCTTCTAATTGACTTCCATATAAAAATAAAAATTCATCTACATTTTTTCCTCTTATCTCTATACTGTTTATACTGTCACCTATTCTAATTAATTTCAAAACACTAAGGTCATTTCTGCTTTTTAATTCACCAAAAATTGTATATTTACCATTTAGTTGATCTAATGGATTTAAAGTTATAAAAAATTGACTTCCATTAGTATTAGGTCCAGAATTTGCCATAGCTAACATTCCAGGATCATCGAAATTCAGCCATTTTGCTATCTCATCATTAAAATTATAACCAGGTCCACCTGTTCCATCACCTTTTGGATCTCCACCTTGTGCTAAGGTATTAGGCAGCACTCTATGAAATGTCAGTCCATTATAATATCCTCTTTTAGCCAAATTTACAAAGTTGAGTACTGCTAAAGGAGCTGCTTCTGGATATAAGTACACATTTATATCACCTTTATTTGTTTTAATTGTAGCTTCTAATTCATAATTTTTTGGTTTTTCTTTTTTAAATTTAAATGAATAACTTGTCATAGACAGCATTATTATTGTAAGTATTACTAATATTTTTTTCATTGCTTTTTTCCTCCTAAAAACTAATTTTGATGGTTTTGCTCAATTATTTTTTCTACATTTACTTCTAAGTTATAATCAAATTCATAAATCTTAAAATTAAATTCTTCAATTTCAACATTAAATTTCGACTTATTTCTTTTAGTATAAAAATTATCAAAAATTACTATTATTAGTGTATCATTTCCCTTTAAATCTCTGGCATTCACGATTTTTAGTACTCTATCTTTTTTTATATTAAAAGTTTCTTTCAAAATTTCTATAAATCTGTCTTTGTTTTTTATCTCATAAGATAAACTTTTTACAATTTCCGGTACTTTTATGCCAAAAAGAATCTCCGGTTCTTCTCTTTTTTTGAACTCAACTATCGCCATTTACCTCTCCACTATTTTTTATAAATGATACCACATTAATTATTAAATTTCAATTTTAACTTTACAAAATTCAAAATATCTATATAATATTAGTGAACGAGTTTATGTGAGGTGATAATTTGAAACTAACAGTTAAAGAGTATATGAGTTCTAGAAATGTCTCTAGAAGAACTATTTATAATAGGATAGAGAATGGTCAATTAACAACTATTAAGGAAAATAATAAACTTTATATTATCTCTGAAAATCTTGATGCTAAAAAACAAAATGAATCTAAAAAGTCAGATTCTGTTTCTATTAGTTTAGAAGCATTAGACAGCATAAAAGATTTAGTCGTTAATATTAAAGAAAAATCTAATAGTTTCGATTATAAATTATTAAGGGAAAGGCTTATTTCTCTCGATGCTGCTAGCATAAATATTTTTAATAAGCTTGATATTCTTAGTAAGTATAAAATAGATGAAAACTTAGAAACTGTTGTTTCTCTATTAAATAATAATCTTGACCAAATAAATTCTTTAGATAAAAGGATTAGTAATATTGAGAAAAACATAGAAAACCTTGATGCCAAAGCAGATAAAATCCAAGAAAATATAATTGATCTTACAGAAAAACTTAGTATCTGGTTATATGAAAAAGTAAATGATAAAAATGAACATATTGAAAAAATTGAAAAGAAAAAACTTATTAACATTTTTAATAAAAAATAAAAAAACTCTTTTATTCTAGAATTTCTTTAGAATAGAGGAGTTTTTTATTTAAAACTTTTAACTATATATTATAAATTTATGTTTCTAATAATAACTTTCTTATTTTATTTAATCATTTACATAAAGGGCATTCAATTTCAATTTACCATTTTTAAAAGTAAACTCATATGCCATTCCTCCGTCTCCCATTGGCTCCTTAGGAGTTAATTTATTGGGAGTTACATGATTCAATACATAAAAACCATCATCTTCAAAATTTAAATCCACTCTTTCATCCCAAATACGTGAATATGTAAGATATACTTTTTTATTGTTCTTTTCTTTATAATAATAACTATCTTCTTTATCATCATAAATAAATTTTCTATTTTTATCTTCAGCAGTAGCTCCATCCAAAAAATAATTTGTAGCATTCAAGTTAACAGAATCCACTTTTATATATGTTAAAGGTAGAAGATTTTCACTTACTCTTTCAACATATCTACTAATTAATTTCTCTGTTAAAGGTTTTCCGTACTCTGTTCCTTCTGGAAAGATTCCTTCTGAGTCCAGCAGAATCGATATATTGTCCTCTACTGATGTATTTATCATTGCAGTTAGTACTTTACTATTTTTATTTTTTATTGCTTCTTGAAAGACCGCAAACTGCTTTAACATCTCTTTTTTTTCTGACTCTGTAAACTCTTTTGCATTCACAACTATACATATTAAAAACATAATCAGTAAAACTATTTTCTTCATTATTTTCTCCTTTTCTCTTATTATTATCCTGCTACCAGTATTTTGTATAACTTTAATTTTCCATTTATAAGTTTAAAATAATAATTAATAGAATGATCACAACTTTCAGATAAAGCTGGTGCAACCTTAGCAGGAAACGAGCTGCTTGCCACTTCCAAATCTCCATCATCTGAAAAACTTCCTTCAACGCTAGAAGCACAAAAACCAGTGTAGACTTTCTTATTACTTTTATCTTTATAGTAATAAGAAGATTCATCTTCATCATAATAGTACTTTCTCTTTTTATCTTCTGCACTCACTCCTTCTTCATAATATGAAGTCAAATTATTTTTTGAAGAATCTACTTTTATACTTGTCATTTCCACCATTGCACCCAATACATCAGACTTATATTTTGAAAACATCTTCTCAGTTACTCCATTCTCAAAATTAACATTCTCATCAGTTATAAAGGCATAACCTGCTTCTTCATTTAATGGAAACTGAACCATTGATTTTACTGTTTCAAAATCCTTATTTTTTACTGCATTTTGAAAAACCTCAAATTGTTTTAACATCTCTTTTTTCTCTGAACTTGATGATTGTTTAGCTCCTATTGCTGTACATAATATCAAAACTAATAATAAAATTACTTTTTTCATTTTTCCTCCTTATTTTTATTTACTCCATACTCATTATTTCACTTAATTTTAGCTTTCCTTTATCATTTACAAATGTGTACCACTCTGTAAAGATATGACATGCTCCACCATCAATATCCTTCATTAACTCATTTGTTCTTACTCCATAAGTAACATGTAATTCATCATCTTCAAATTCTCCTGTAACATTTAAATCACATATATACTCTGTTCTTACTTTTTTATTATTTTTATCTAAAAAGTAAACTCCTTCTACATCCATATCATATTTTTTCTTCTTATCTTCTGCTGTAGCACCATCTTTAAAGAATCCTATTATTTCATTTTTATTCAAGTCTACTTTCAAGTTATTAAGTTTACTTAAACTTCTAAAAGCATTCTCTTTGTATTTCAAAAAAACTTTTTCTGTTACAGGTGCATTTTCTAAAAGTTCAGTTAAATTATCTTCATAAAAAATTATTTTCCCATCTTTATATCCTGCTAACGATAGAATTTCTTGAGATACAGGAAACTTAATCATTTTTTTCAATGTATTCTCGTCTTTATTTCTTACAGCTTGTTGAAATTCTGAAAATTGCTTTAACATTTCTTTCTTCTCAGAATCTGTCAGTGTTTTTGCACTTAGTATTACACATAACATCATACTTAATAATAAAATCAACTTCTTCATACTTCCTCCTAATAATATTCTTTTTTCTAATCAGCAAATATATCATTTAATTTCAGTTTTCCATTATCTAATTTAAAAGTAAATACAACTCCACCAAAGCAAATCTCTTTTGCCTCTGTCAGCTCATTATCCTCGAAAAAACTAGAAGCATAAAAAAGTGTTTGATTATTTTCTGCCACATCAAAACCAGCATTTATATTTAAATTACAAGTGTTCTTATAAACTTTTTTATTATCTTTGTCTTTATAATAATAACTATGTTCATTTTCATCCCAATAAAACTTCATCTTCTTACCATCTACTTTTGTTCCGTCTAAAAAATACTCAGTTATTTTATTCTTTTCTAGATCAATTTTTATTTTTTCAAAGTCTTCAAATATTTCATAACTAAACTTATCAGAATACTTATCAAATAGCTTTTCACTTATTTTACCTGTTTTTATATACTCTTTATCAGAATATAATTTTGAACCTGAAAATAATATCTCATATTCATCATTTAATGGAAACTCCATTACTGACTTAACAGTTTTAATATCCTTATTTTTTAACGCTTCCCTAAAGGCAACAAATTGCCTTAAAAGTTCCTTCTTCTCATTATCTGTATTACTTTTTGCAAAAACCATGCTACATAAAAAAATTGCTAAAAAAATCATTATTTTCTTCATTTTTCTCTCCTAATTTATATTTTTTGTTCTTTGATAAAACCAAAATTTGTACTACATTAAAAAAGTAAAAACCACATTTTACTGTGGCATTACAAAATAACTCCCTAAGGAATTGCTATTGTTTTAAACATCTTTAAAGCATTATTATCTAGTTTAAAATAATATGTTTCTAAATACATACATGAATCTTTACTCTTAGGAGTCAATGCATTTGGTTCAGTTGTATATCTTACTTCAAATACATCATTTACAAATTCTCCCTTTATTTTATAATCACAAAAATTTTTATACTCTTTTTCATTTTTTTCATTATAGAAATAATATGAAGTTAAGTTTTTATCATAATAATATTTTTTTAGCTTGTCTTCTGGTTTTAAATCACTTTCAGTATGACTTATGATTATATTTTTTTCCAAATTTACTTTTAATGAAGTCAAAACTTTTAAATTTTTAAAGACATTTTCCTTATATCGCATTACTTGACTTTCACTTATTCCCTCTTCTGAAATTGTAGCATAAGGATTTACTCCATTTATTGTTTTATCAGATAGATCAATAAATTTCCCTAATAGCAAACTACTATGATCATCCAACGGAAAACTCATCATGCTTTTTAAAGTATCTATATCTTTTTCTTCAATTGCCTTCTGAAAAATAATAAACTGTTTCATTACTTCTTTCTTTTCTTCTTTTGTAAATACCTTTGCATTTAATGTTACACATAATAAAATAACCAATAAAAAAATTAATTTCTTCATCCTATCCTCCTATTTATAAAAGTTTACTTGCTAATTCTGATACATCTGAACGCTCACCTTTAACAAGTGTTATATGCCCAACTAGTACCTCATTTTTGAGTTTATCTACCATATAAGCCAGTCCATTACTATTCTCATCTAAATAAGGGCTGTCTATTTGGTATGGATCCCCAGTTAATACAATCTTAGTATCTTTCCCTACTCTTGTTATTATTGTTTTTATTTCGTGAGGTGTTAAATTTTGCGCCTCATCTATAATAATAAAACCTTGTGGAATTGATCTTCCTCTAATGTATGTTAATGGTTCTATCTTTAAAAGCCCTAAGCTTTCTAACCCTATTATGACTTTCTCTGCATCATTGCTGCTTTTACTTTGTTTATTACTCGCTAAAAACTCTATATTATCATAGATTGGCTGCATCCATGGACGCATTTTCTCTTTCTCACTTCCAGGCAAATAGCCTATATCTTTTCCCATTGGTATTACAGGTCTTGATATAAATAATTTTTTATATAATTTTCTTTCTACCACTTGTTCCAAAGCTGTTGCAATTGCTAAAAGAGTCTTTCCTGTTCCTGCTATCCCTACTAAACTTACAATTTTTATTCTTTGATCCATTAATAATTCAATTGCCTCTTTTTGTTCAGTATTTCTACCAGTAACTCCCCATATTGAAGTTTCTGAAAAGATTGATTTCTCTATTTTCTTTCTTTCTTTTTTATATATCCCTATTATGCTTTTTTCATTATTTACAAACTTAAACATCTGATTTGCATAAGGTTCCTTATCTAATAATAAATCATAGTTAACTGCCTGTGATTTATAAATAAGCTCAAATTTATCATTATCCAACTCCACAGTACTGTTTCCTGGGTATAGTTCCGCTATATCTACTTTATCTTTTTCATAGTCCACAGCTTCTAAGTCTAAAACATCAGACTTTATTCTTACATTTATATCTTTTGTTATTAATATAACTCTCATATTAGGATTTTCATTCTTTATCTTTAAAGCTGTTGCAATTATTTTATTATCAACTGATTCTTTTGAAAATGCTTCTGGAAGATAGTCTAACTCATGGTCTCCCAAAATTATTTTTAAGACTCCGCCTTCCTCATTCTCAATTCCCTTTGAAAGCGAACCTTTTGATCTCAAGCCGTCTATATTTTTTGAAGTATCTCTTGCTGATTTTCCTACAGAATCATTATACGTTTTTAATTTGTCTATTTCCTCTATAACATAAATTGGAAGATAAACGTCATTATCTTGAAAGTTAAAAATACAATTTGGATCATGAATTAACACATTAGTATCTAATATAAAGATTTTTTTCATGTTTTCTCCTTCTGTATAATTTGATAACCCATTATACACTAAATTCAAAAATTTTTTAACTAAAATATACTGTATTATTAAAACATTCTTTTCTATGCATTTCCCCTCATATTTTAGTGCTTTTTACTAAGAATAAAAGAAATTAAATTTCTCCATATAAAAAGAGACCATTTCTGGTCTCTAATACTTTTTTATTTATATTAAATTATCTTTTTTTACCAAATATTCTTAATAAGTATAAGAATAAGTTTACAAAATCAAGATATAGGTTTAGTGCCCCTACTATTTGAATTCTATTTAAAATACTACTATCTTCTAGTGCGTACTCAGTTAGATTCTTTTTGATTCTGTTTACATCTATTGCTGTAAATGCTGAGAATATTAAAACTCCTGCATATGATAACATATACTCTAATGGCCCACTCTTCATAAACATATTTACCACAGAAACAATTATCAACGCTATTAATGCTCCAAAAACAAAAGTTTGGTATTTTGATAAATCTTCTTTAGTTATATATCCATAAAGTGCAAGGCAAGAAAAATATACTACAGTTCCTAAAAATATATATGTTAAAGATTCTCCAGTGTATATTAGTCCAAGAATACTTAAAGTCAGTCCATTTAAGGCTGCATACAGTATAAACATTGCTCTTACTGCCATAACTGAAGCCTTATAAGCCATCATAGAAAATATAAACACTACAGCTAATTCTAAAAACATCAATGGAGTAAATAGATTAATAACAGTCATTTGAACAGTATCATTTGTTGTAACAAAAAAACCTACAATTCCTGTAATTGCTAATCCAAAAATCATCCATGCTAAACTTCCTAATAACTTTTTAGATACTATTTTTTGAACATCATCATAATCTAAATGCTGAGTTCCATATATCTCTCTTTCAAAATCGTCCCTCATTTTTTCACCTCTATAAATTTTATTTACCTTATTATACCTAATATTGACAAAATAGTCAATAAATGTGTGACTTGTGGTTCATTTTTTTAAATAATAGAAAAAGACTATTTTACAAAACAGTCTTTTTCTAAAATAAATCAAATTAAAAACTAACTTTTGATTCTTTTTGTATAATTTCTAAAAACTCTTCTACTTTTATTGTTTGGCTGTCCTGTGAACCAAATCTTCTAAGATTTACCTCATTATTAGCCACTTCATTTTTACCTATTATTAATTGTATTGGTATTTTCTGTTCAGCATTTGCTTCTCTTATTTTATACCCTATTTTTTCATCTCTTGTATCTAACTCTACTTTTATTTCTAAATCCTGAAGCTTCTTAAATAATTCAGTAGCATACCCCACTTGTTCTTCAGAAATAGTTAAGATTCTTACTTGTACTGGTGCCAGCCAAACTGGAAAAGCTCCTGCATAATGTTCTATTAGTATCCCAGTAAATCTTTCTAAACTTCCATACATAGCTCTATGTATCATTACTGGCTCATGTTTTTCTCCATCAGGACCTATATAGCTCATATTAAATCTATTCGGAAGATTAAAGTCTAGCTGTATTGTTCCACACTGCCATATTCTACCTATAGAATCTTTCATTTTAAAATCTATTTTTGGCCCGTAAAATGCTCCATCTCCTGGATTTAATTTATAATCAATTCCCATTTTAACTAGAGATTTCATTAACTTCATTTCAGCTGCTTCCCAAACTTCATCTGATCCTATTGCTTTTTCAGGCTTAGTTGATAACTCTATATTATATTCAAATCCAAATAATTTATAAAATCTATCATATAAATTAATAATTTCAATTATTTGATCTTCTATCTGATCTTCTGTACAAAATACATGTGCGTCATCTTGTATAAATGCTCTTACTCTCATAAGTCCATGTAATGCTCCACTAAATTCATGTCTGTGAACCAGTCCCATTTCCCCGTATTTCAAAGGAAAGTTTTTATATGAGTGTGGATTGCTCTTATACGCTATTATTGAACCTGGGCAATTCATAGGCTTTATAGCATACTCCTTCTCATCTATTTCTGATGTATACATATTTTCTCTGTAATTAAACCAGTGCCCTGAAATTTCCCACAATTCTTTATCAAGCATAATAGGTGTTTTTATCTCTTGGTAACCAGATTTTCTATGTTCTCTTCTCCAAATTTCCTGTAATTTATTTAACAGCTCTACCCCTTTTGGCATAAAGAATGGAAAACCAGGTCCATGATCATCTAAGAAAAACAGGTCTAATTGTCTTCCTAATTTTCTATGATCTCTTTTTTCAGCTTCTTCCATCATCACTAAATAATCATCTAACTCTTTTTTACTAGGAAATGCCACACCATAGATTCTTTGAAGCATTTTTTTATTTGAATCTCCACGCCAATATGCTCCAGCTGTAGACATAAGCTTAAATGCTTTTAAGTAACCTGTAGATGGTAAGTGAGTTCCTCTACATAAATCAGTAAATTCACCCTGAGTATAAATACTAACTGAACTTACACCTAAGTCATCTATAATTTCTATTTTATAGTCTTCATTCATATCCAAAAACATTTTTTTAGCCTCAACTGCGCTCATTTCTTTTCTTTCAAATTTATAATTTTCTTTAACTATTTTTTTCATTTCATTTTCTATTTTTACTAAGTCTTCTTCAGAAAAAGGATTTTCTGGATCAAAGTCATAAAAGAATCCATTTTCTATAACAGGACCTATTGTAACTTTTGTTCCTGGAAATATTCTCTGTACTGCTTGTGCCATTATATGAGCAGCACTATGTCTTAATATCTCTATTCCTTTTTCAGATTCTAATGTTATTATTTCTATTCTTGCAGATTTATCTAAAATATATGAACCATCTACTTGGACATTGTCCACTAAAGCTCCCACTGTAGCTTTTCCTAAACTAGAACCTATACTTTTAGCAAATTCCAAAACTGAAACTGCTTGTTCTAATTTTCTTATACTATTATCAGGTAAAATTATTTCTATCATTTTTTTCTCCCTTCGGTATTAAAGACCTGCTCCAAATGTTGATGTTCCTCCACTATATTCATACTGAAGATTTTTGTCTGGGAATGTTGTCACTCCAAACTTAAGTGTGACTATATTATAATATCCTAGTCCTTTATCCTTAGGTTTATCCCATTTTCTTCCTACTCCTATTTCCCATTCTAGATTTTCAAATCTGTGCGATAATGTAACTAAATTCAATGTTATCTTATCTACACGTGTAGCAAGAGATGAACTTTCGTATTCTTCTGGTTCATCATATTTTGGAGAACCATCTTGAGTATAGTTTATTTTATAACCAATCCACCAAGGACTGTCCGGGTCTTTACTAAACATGTATTTTGTTTCAAATTGATGCTCTCTAAAGTTATAAGGAGAATTTCTTCCTGTATCGTCTCTTTGAAGGACATCAGGTCTTTCCATATTATATTTATATCTGAAATAAAATTTTTCTAGATATCCTACTTCTGCCTTAAAGGCCACATCTGTTACTGATTTAAAAACATTATCAACAGATGAGTTATCATGAAAATACTGTGAATCATTTTCTAATTCCATTCCAAATTCAAAATATCTTCTTTGTTTTCTTTGTTCTTGTAGAATTCTATCTAAATTATTTAAATTAAATTTACTCTGTTTTTCTCTATCTTGTTGTACCACTGTATTATAGACTGCTTCTTCATCTCTAGTTAGAAACAGATCATTACTGTCATATTTACTAAAAACATCATCACTTGTTAAACCTACTTTATCTAGGTCAGGATTTTTTGTTCTTAAAACAGCACTTGCGTCATTTTCATATCTATATACTAAAATTAATTTATTTCCTGCTCTTTGATTTGTATAGAAATCATCATTATAATTAGTTGCAGTTCCATTTGGATCTCTATAATGATCTTTTCCAAATTCAAAGGCTACTCTTACAAAGTGATTAGAATCAAAAGGTTTATCTTTCATTCTAGTAGTATCATAAACAAAACCTACTCTATGTCTGCTTGAATCATACTTTAAATCCATACTATTATTATAGACATCATGTATAATATCCCTTAAATTAGAGTATTCAAATCCCCATTCATTGTAATTTACTCCAATTGTTCTTTCTCTCTTTAGTCTTTTTACAGTGTTAGGATACCATCGTGCCCAAGGATCGT
>JAGOZX010000121.1 GCA_018058425.1 Sebaldella sp. | reverse complement strand
AAATGCTCAATAAAACAGATACAAAAGATTATTTAAAAAATAATCTTGTTAATCCTGATATTGGACTTACAGATGTCGAAGTTCAAAGTAGAATTGATTCAGAAAATGTAAACTTCATAAGCTCTGATTCTAAATCAACTAAAGAAATCATATTAAACAATGCTATTACCCCATTTAATATCCTTTGTTCAAGTATGGTTGGTCTTGTTCTAATCACAGGTTCCTTAAGAAACAGTCTTTTTTTTGGAATTGTTATTATGAATACATTTATCGGAATTTACCAAGAATTAAAAGCTAAAAAAACTTTAGAAAAGTTATCAATTTTAAAACATGGGAAAGTTTTTATACTTCGTAATAAAAGTGAAGTTGAAAGCGATAGAAGTGAAATTGTACTTGACGATATACTAGTTCTAAAAAAAGGAACACAAGTTCCCGTGGACTGTATACTTGTCTCAGATGATATTATTGAAGTTGATGAATCTATGCTTACAGGTGAGTCTAACTCTATTTTAAAAAAGTATGGCTCTATTATTTATTCTGGAAGTATTATACTCCAAGGTCAATCAAAAGGGCAGGCTTTCCAAGTAGGAAAGAATACATACATTAGTCAGCTTAGTGCCGAAGCTAAAACTTTTAAGCAGAAAAAATCAAAGTTACAGATTGAAATAAATCAAATTATTAAAATAGTAACCTTTTTACTTATTCCTGTTGGACTTCTACTTTTTATTAGTCAACTTTTATTTGTAAATGGACTTGACTGGCGAGAAGCCCTGCTTGGTTCAGTTACAGGAATTATCGGAATGGTACCAGAAGGATTGGTTTTATTAACTACTGTAGCATTAGTGGTTGGGGTAATTAATCTTGCTAAAATGAGAATTCTAACACAAGAACTTTCTGCAATTGAAACTTTAGCTAGAATTGATACTTTATGCCTAGACAAAACTGGTACACTTACAGAAGGAAAGTTAATCTTTAAAGACTTGATTCCATATTCTGATAATACTGACTTTATTGGTCAGGTTTTATCTGCATTAGTACTTAATGATAAGGAACAAAATGCCTCTTCAAAAGCATTAAAAGAATCCTTTTTTCTAAATCTGAATTGGAAAGTTAAAAATGTAATTCCTTTTTCTTCAGAGGCAAAATGGCAGGCAGTAGAATTTGAAGAATACGGTACTTTTGTACTAGGAGCTCCAGAAATTATTATTCCTACATCAGATGAAAAAACTCTAACGGAATTTAATAACTTCGCTGAAAGCGGTTACCGTGTTATTGCTCTGACAAAAACCTCTAGCTCTTTAGAAAAACATTTACCAGCTGATTTAAAAATTATGGCTCTAATACTTTTAGAAGACAAAGTTCGTGATGATGCAAAAGATATTTTAAAGTATTTTAAAGCTCAAAATGTAGACATTAAAGTTATTTCTGGAGACAATGTCAGAACCTTATCTCATGTATGTAAAGAAGTTGGCCTTTCAGGAAAAAGTATAGATGCAAAATACTTACCAGAAAATATGCAGGAACTGAGAAGTTTAGTAAAAGAAACCACTATTTTTGGACGAGTAAAGCCAGAACAAAAAAAAGATATTATAAAAGCACTTAAAGATAATGGACATGTTGTTGCTATGACAGGAGACGGAGTCAACGATATACTTGCTTTAAAGCAGTCTGACTGTGGAATTGCAATGGCTTCTGGTAGTGAGGCTACACAATCAGTCGCACAATTTGTTCTTTTAGATTCAAAATTTAGTTCCCTGCCAGAAGTTGTAAATCAAGGTAGAAGAGTAATAAATAATATTAATAGAGTAGCAAGTATATTCTTAGTTAAGACAACGTATTCGTTCTTACTCTCATTAATATTTGCAATAGAGATGTTTCAATATCCTTTTAAGCCGATTCAGTTATCATTAATAAACTTTTTCGCTATAGCTTTACCTGCTTTTTTATTAGCTCTAGAGCCTAATCACGAAATTGTTAAAGGGAATTTTTTCAAAAAGACACTTACAAATGTACTTCCAGGTGGAATAGTAATAGCTTGTGCTATTTATTATATGGTTGATTCTGCAAATGATCAGCTTGAGCATCTTTTAAATCTTTCAAATGCTGAAATTTCTACAATGGCCATTTCCGTTGCCATTTGTATACACTTATGGACATTGTTCCTTATTAGCCAGCCAATGACAAAGTGGCGTATTACTGTTATAATAACTGTTATTTTATCATTTATTACAGTGCTCTGTATAAAACCTGTTATTAGTTTTTACGGTTTTGTTTATTTAAGAAAAGATTTGCTTATATTTATGCTGATATTATGCGCAATTTCAATAGAAATAACATATATTTTAAGAATCCTTTGTATAAAATATATTGATAAAGTATATAGCTATATACGTAAAAAATCTCTTTTCTTATATAGAAAAAAGAAAAATCTTAGATAATAATTATTTTTTCATATCATAATAGTAATCAATAAAAAACACTGTTATTCTTAGTTCTAGAATTAACAGCGTTTTTTTATTTTTTCAAATTAAGAAATATTCTTTTCTACTTACTATTAAGAAACTTATTCTCACTATAAATTAAAAAACTAGACCAATTTCTTAGTCTAGCTTATTATAAAACTATAATTTTACTAGTTCTACTAATTTTGTGAATTCACCAGCATTGTTTACAGCTAAATCAGCTAAAACTTTTCTGTCTAATTCTATTCCTGCTTTTTTTAATCCATCCATAAATTTAGAATATGATACACCGTTTAATCTAGCTGCTGCATTTATTCTTATAATCCATAATTCTCTCATTTTTCTTTTCTTTAATTTTCTATGCTCTGTAGCATATGCCATTGCTTTTTTTACGGCTTCATTAGCCTTTTTATAATTCGATTTAGTAGATCCTCTAAACCCTTTAGCTTCTTTTAATACTTTTTTATGTCTTTTTTTTCTAACAATTCCTGTTTTTACTCTTGGCATTTTATTCCCTCCTTATTTGAAATTTATCTACCGTCTTGACCAGCCAATAGTCTATTTATTTTTTTAGCTGCACCTGCTGGTGCTTCAATATCTTTTCCTAATCTATTTTTTCTTTTTTTGCTCTTTTTAGTTAAGATATGACTTTTTCCCGAATGTCTCAATATTATTTTTCCTGTTCCTGTCACTTTTACTCTTTTCTTAGTACCTCTATGAGTTTTCATTTTAGGCATCGTTTATTCCTCCTTGTAGGTTATTTTTTAGGTGAAAGTAAAACAAATTTTTGTATTTGATCTTTCCCATATTTTTTTTCTATTATTGCTTTGTCTTGAAAGTGATCAGCAAGCTCATCCAAAACTTTTATTCCTTGATCTGCATATAATTTTTGTCTTCCAGCTAATCTTAAACTGATTTTCACCTTATATTCTTTCTCAAGAAACTTTTCGATTTGTGAAAGCTTTGTATCCTTATCATGTGTATCAATATGTGGTTTTACCCTCATTTCTTTAGTTACTACTTGTTTTTGCTTTTTTTTGTTTTCCTTATCTTTTTTCGTTTTTTCGAATCTAAATTTTCCATAATCCATTATTCTACACACTGGTGGGTCAGCATTTGGTGATATTTCTACTAAATCCATTCCTGCTTCCTGTGCTTTTTCCAGCGCTTCTTTTAATGATAGAACACCATACTGTTCTCCTTCATCTGAAGTTACTCTAACTTCTCTTGCTCTTATGGCTTCATTGATTCTTGTACTATCTGATTTATTAGTTCCTTTAAGTATAAAGAACACCTCCTAAAAATATAAAAACAGGGTATAGAAAAACCCTGCCATCTTTTAATATGAAAATAAAAAATAAGATAAACACATTTTAAACCACAAGTCATCTCAGAATAATTTTATATTATTCAACATGTATAATTACCTATACACGGATGCTTGGGTGAGAAACAAAGTTTCTTCTTCTACTGTAATCTGCTATTCAATTGACTCAACAATAGTACAATATTATTCGCTTTTTGTCAAGTTTTTTTATTTTTTCATTAGTTTAGAAACTCTTATTTTGAGTATTAGATTTAATGACATTTTTATTACACTTACTTGAAAACATGAAAAGTAGCTACGATTATATATTATGTATGCTGATCATAATAATTTTTTTTTTGATTCTTTATTTGTTGATGCATTAATAATATCAGTAGCAGCTTGTGGTGGTACAACTGTATCCTTAGTCCCTAGGGTGTACAATAATCTCTGTAAATTAATCTTTCTATAATAATTAATTTAAGATAAATGCTGTTTTATCCTTGGCATAATATACCTTTAAAAAACTAGCATGTCAGGAGTACCCTCGAAGAGGGTTCTTTTTTTCTTCACACTCGTTGTCCTAAAATTTGGGTCCGATCCAAACTTCCATTCTTTTCTTTTTCTCAACTAAAAAAAGTGGTAATAGTATTTCCCATGTCCACTTTTTATGGTGATTCTATCTCTTTAACTTTTCACAGTTCTCTATTTATTTAAATTCTACTATATAGGCATAAAAAATTCACTAATATCCACTTCTAATACTGCTGCCCATTTCATTATTGTCGTTAAATTTGGATAATTCAAGTTATGTCTTAGTCTATATAATGTATCATTTGCTCTTGGATCAAGATCCTTTTTCCTGATTTTTGGTAGATTATTTTTCTCTCTCACTCGGTTTCTCTCCTGAATAATTCTTTCAATGTTAGCAATTAGTCTAAAATTTGTATTTCTTTCCATTACAACCACCCTTCATTAATTATTTCATTTGACTCAATTAAAAACTACACTTCATATTATACACTTTTTGTGTAAAAAGTCAATTAAAATTAATGAAATTAGAGTATATTTACATATTTACCAACAATATATCCAATTATACATATTTGCTTTTCTGAAACTTCAATATTTTTATCAAGTAAAAAATATTTTTCTTCTTTAAAAACTAACTTATCAATAAATATTTCTTTATCCCTAGAATATAAAATATATTTATCTATATATTCATCTTCAAGTTTCTCATTTTCCTTTATCTTAATTATTATGTACTCTCCTTTTTGAAACTTTCCTTCTAGAATAGTAAATTCAAGTTTTAATGCGAATAACCCTTTTATTTGAGAATGAATTATAGGAATATGAGTAGAACTTTCAGAAATTTTTTTATCCTCAACATTGTCAAATTCTAGAACTGGAACACTTTCTACTCCACCAATATTTATTCTTATGAATTCAAATAAATCCGGATATCTTTCACTAAGATACAGCTCTACAAACTCTGTCTTTTCACTTAAATTAAGGCTTAATGCATCAGAAAAATTAATAATATCATCTATCTTTATTTCTCTTCTACCTTTATGAATCTCATTCACATAAGATATAGATTTATTAACTGATTTAGCTATTTGTCCAAATTTCAGTCCTCTTTCCTCCATATGTGATTTTAATAACTCTAAAAACATCTTATCCCCCCCAAAATAATAATTTTTATTATACCATAATTTTAAATAAAAAACAAAATTTGTTTATAAATATATTAAATAAATAAATTACTTAATTAAGATTTCAGTATAATTTCTACCTAAAAAATAGTAGTTATTCAATATATCTTATTATTTGTCTTACTCTGCCTATACATTTTAAACTATTAATATTTGTCTCTGTAATTATTATTGGATTTAATTTTTCATTAACACACCTTAATATTATTACTTCTTTTAAATACTCTACTTTTCTTAAAAATAACTCATTATTATATTCTAAAATACATAGTTTGTTATTTAAGAGATTAAAATCTGTGCAGCTTTTAGGATCAATTAATACTAAGTCTTTGTTTTTAAACTCTGGCTCCAATTCATTGCTATAAATTTTTATAAAAAAACTTTCATCTGTAATATATTCAGCTTTTGTTGTATTTATATATTCTTCTTTTTCTAAACTATTTAAATTACCTAAGCCTGATTCTACCACTGCTTTCAAAGGTACTCTAGTTATTTCAGGCAGAGAATTTAACTTTATGCTTTCTCTTCCTTTTAACTCTAAATACTCTTTTTGAAAATTTTCAGGTAAACGTCTAAATTTTTCATAGTTTTCTATATTTTTCTTATCTTCATCTAAAACATCAAAAATCATATAGAATTTATCTAAAAAGTTTTTAGAAGGCCTTTTTACATTTTTTATTACACTACTTATATATTGAGGCGTTATTCCTAAAATATTAGCTAAATCTGTCATACTCATTCTGCCTTTTAAATATTTTTCTAGTATTTCTCCAGTATTTAACATTTTCTAACCTCCTTATAGATTTATTCTTTTTTGTGAAAGAAATATTTTCTCACACTCTAGTTAGAAAGTGAGCTTATAAACTTTAGAATTTATTAAAAAAATAGTCAAATAACCTTCATTGTATATCAGACAATAAATAACACTTCTAAAAAATAATAATATATAAAAGAGAAGAATGGGAGTTATCCTCCCATATTCTTCTACTGTTTCTCATAAGCCTGTCCTGATGATGACGGCGCTTTTGCTTTTCCTACAAATCCTACTAGTGCTAATAATGTCAATATATATGGTATCATTGCTAAAAACTGCTGTGGAAATGCTG
>JAGOZX010000120.1 GCA_018058425.1 Sebaldella sp. | reverse complement strand
TAATAATAGTAGATAAAATGGGAATTCTTCGTGAGATGTATCAGATATCTGATTTGGTATTTGTAGGTGGAACATTTGTTGAGATAGGGGGACATTCAATTCTTGAGCCTCTTTATTATGGGAAGGTGCCTATAATAGGAAAATATTATTCCAATATTAAAGATGTGGCGGAAAATGCAAAACCGCTTAACCTGGTAAATATAGCAGAAACAGAAAGTGAGCTGGAAGATTTTTTTCTGGATTCCGATAATAGTAAAAACAGGGAAACAAGCGAATTTTTTAAAAAATATAATAAAATAGATGAGATAATCAAAGAAATTTTATAACAGAATAAAGGAGATAGCGTGGAAAATAAGCAGAAGAAAGAATTATGGGAATATTTTTTCAATTATCCAAAAAAACATTATAATATCTATATGGAGAAAATGACTGAATATCCTGAATACATAATATATGACGAAGAGATAACAGACAGTAAAAAAAATAAATGGAATGAGTATTTCGGAAATGACAATCCGGTATATCTGGAAATAGGATGCGGAAGCGGAAATTTTACAGCGGGCAATGCGCAGAAATTTCCCGGGAAAAACTATATTGCTCTTGAGCTCAGATTCAAAAGGCTAGTAATGGCAGCTGTAAAATCTAAAAAGAGAGAACTGAAAAATATTGTTTTTCTCAGAAAAAGAGGAGAAAAGCTTCTTGATTTTTTAGGTAAGGATGAGATATCAGGATTATATATAAATTTTCCTGACCCGTGGACCGGATCAGAGCATAAAAGACTTATAAATAAAGAATTGTTTGATATGCTGGATATTATAATGAAGCCATCGGGAAAATTCTTTTTTAAGACCGATCATGAGGGGTATTATCATGATACTCTGGAGCTGGTAAAAGGGCTGACTAAATATGAAATAGTATTTCATACAGATGATCTTTACAATACAGAAAAGGTTAAGGATAATATTCAGACTGAATTCGAACAGATGTTTCTAAGCAAGCATAATATGAATATAAAATATATAGAAATAGTGAAAAAGTAACAGATTTGCACATCCTGAAAGGAGAGGAACATGAAAATCAAGAGCAGAAAGGTAGCAGTAATAGGAGTGGGGAATGTAGGGTCACATGTGGCTTTCAGTCTTGTGACACGCGGTATAACTGATGAGCTGATATTGATAGATATAAAGGAAGATAAGGTAAAGAGTGAAATGTTAGATCTTAAAGATTCGCTTGCCAATCTTAATTCTAATGTAACAATAAAGATACAGGATTATTCGGAGCTTAAGGATGCTGAGATAGTAGTGATAGCAGCAGGACCTCTTCCGAGATTTGAGCAGACAAGGCTGGATACTCTGGATGACGGGATAAAAATAATAGATGACATTATGCCGAAAATACTTGAAAGCGGTTTTTCGGGGATATTTTTGGTAATAACAAATCCTTGCGATGTGATAACTCATTATGTATTGGAGAAATCAGGATTTCCAAAGAGCAGAGTTATAGGAACCGGTACTTCTCTTGACAGTGCAAGATTCAGAAGAATAACAGGAGATATTCTTGGAATAGATCCTAAGAGTGTATCGGGGTATTCTTTGGGTGAACACGGAGATTCACAGATGATTCCATGGTCGCATATTTATGTGGGGGGGAAACCCTTCAAGCAGTATATAGAGTCCAAGGTAGAATTGAAAAATACAGATTTAGATAAAATATTAAAAGATACATCTTATGCAGGCTGGGAAGTATTGCTAGGAAAAGGAGCCACGTGTTTTGGCATAGGAACAGCAGCTTCTGCATTGATAAAGTCTATATTTAATAATGAATATAGTGTGCACCCTGTTTCAGTATTTCTTGACGGAGAATATGAACTAAAAAATGTATGTTTAAGTGTGCCTGTAATACTTGGAAATAAAGGGGTAGAGGAAATAATAGAACTTAAGCTTACCGAAGAGGAACAGAAACAGTTAAACAGATCAGCAGAAGTGATAAAGACATACATAGGGAAAATAAATAAAAAGATAATATAAGATATATAAAGATTTCAGGAAACTTTCAGTATAAAAGAATGTAAAAATTTTGTATAATTCTACTGTAATGCTTTATTTGTTATTAGACAAATGACGGCATTCATTTCAATAAATGGATTTATTTTCAATGCTTACTATACTGTTACAATCCTTTCTTCTGTTTTGTAACTAAAAATAAATCAGTATGAAAATTGATGTAAAGGAGGTTTAGAAAATTTTTGGCATAGATATAGCAATAACAGAAGGACTTCAAAGGTTACAGATACCTGTACTTAATGAAGTTATGATATTTTTTTCCGGTATTGGAAATTTGGGAATAGTCTGGATAGTTTTGGCATTAGTTCTCGTTATGAGGAGGAAAACCCGCAACTATGGAATAATTCTGCTTCTGGCTTTACTAATTACAGCGATTCTCGGAGAAGGGATATTAAAAAATATTATAAAAAGAAACAGACCTTTTATAGTATTAAATGATCTGAAACTTCTAATACCGCCGCCGGGCTCTTATTCATTTCCGTCCGGGCATACAGCTTCTTCATTTACAGCATTTGGAGTATTTTATTTTTTAAACTTAAGGTATAAATGGCCGGTATTTTTTATAGCATTTTTTATAGCTTTTTCAAGAATATATCTGGGAGTGCACTATTTTACGGATATTATAGGAGGAATAATTCTGGGTATGGGTGTTGCATACATGGTATGCAGTTACTATAAAAAAAATTCAGACAGAATAAATTCAAATAAAATAATAAGGAAATTATTCAATTAAAAAATGAATATAATCAGTTTTGGTAAAAATCTTTTGAACATATTTTTATGGTGTCAGAGGATTTTTTTATTTTATCTTTTGGGCAGATACCCAGAGTAAGTTGAATGACAATATCTTTTTTAAAAATGAAAATAAATGTAAAAATACAATAAAATTTTATTTTAGAGATACTGTTAAAAATATGGAAATATAATTTTATTAAACTAAATGACAATAAAAATAAAGGGTTGCTAGTTTTATAAAAAAGAAAACATATTATTTATATTATATAAAAATAAATAATACAAATAATCAACTTGTAAAACAAATCAATTTATGATAATATCATAATTGAAGGAGAAATAAATGGAATACACAAGTAATAGTAAAACATTGCTGGGGAAACTGAAAGAAGGGAATCCTCTGGCTTTAAGGAGAATGTATGCACAATACAGGCAGAACATCTACTTTCCGGAAATTGACATTTATAAGAGCCTGTATAAGTCAGATGTCGAGATATTATTTATTTATTTGAGAAAAGGTTTTTATGAATCTGAAATAATAGAAGCATTAAATGAATATAACGATTTTATAAAACAATTACGGAGATAAATTTATTAAAACTAAGGGTATTATTTTACTCTTGGTTATTTTTTTATTTGTATGATAAAAAATTATTTGATTTATGATTTATGAGATATATTTAAAAAGATATTTTCTGTCGACCCCTGATAGGGGTAAAAGTACTGTAGATCGACAACATTAAAATAATCAGTGTTTTGATTGATATTTCACCCTAAATATGACATAGTTTTGTCAAGAATAGAATAGACGAAAAAAAGAGATCGACAAAAACTGATAATCAAGGTATAATAAATAAAAGGTTCTTAGAGGCTGGACTATTAATATAACTATCTTAGAATGTAAATTTGGATATAAATCTAAACCAATTCTTTGATTTTTAGCTATTAATATAACTATCTTAGAATGTAAATAGTTCATAAGTTTCGTCCTCGTTGTCATAATCAACACTATTAATATAACTATCTTAGAATGTAAATACTTCCCCGTTCATCATCTTTAAAATATTCATTTCCTATTAATATAACTATCTTAGAATGTAAATTAACATAAATACCAACTTTTTTACCGTTGTAATTCTGCTATTAATATAACTATCTTAGAATGTAAATCGCTTATCACCTCTGTAACAAGTATATTATAATACTCTATTAATATAACTATCTTAGAATGTAAATTCAGGAGACAATGAATGCAGTTGATGAATGGTTTAGCTATTAATATAACTATCTTAGAATGTAAATCTGGGAATAATTCCGGGTATTTACTTTGGTCTATCTCTATTAATATAACTATCTTAGAATGTAAATCTCAAAACCTTTCAATTCTTCCAGTTCCTCTATGTGCTATTAATATAACTATCTTAGAATGTAAATATGCTCTAGGAGTAAGCCCCTATGTACTATTTTATGCTATTAATATAACTATCTTAGAATGTAAATTGTTATGTACGAATAATTAACTCCATACTCTTCCGATCTATTAATATAACTATCTTAGAATGTAAATATAGACAAAAAATCACAAAGCAATAAAAGAGTTATTGCTATTAATATAACTATCTTAGAATGTAAATTATTTCTACTTAGATGAATACGAAATTGATATCAATCTATTAATATAACTATCTTAGAATGTAAATCTGAAATGGTTGATATATATGGGGAGATAATAGATACTATTAATATAACTATCTTAGAATGTAAATTTTGTAATTTCAAGAATGTTGACAGAGGGTGTAAACTATTAATATAACTATCTTAGAATGTAAATAGAGAATAAGAAAGAAAATAAATTAATGAAATTTATGCTATTAATATAACTATCTTAGAATGTAAATGATTAAGGCTATTTGAAAACTTTACTTTTCCGCCTGTCTATTAATATAACTATCTTAGAATGTAAATTTGAATGTTTCTGATTCATAGAAAGCTTCAATCAGTCTATTAATATAACTATCTTAGAATGTAAATATATTAGGATCAGAATCTTTAAATGTCGCAGACATACTATTAATATAACTATCTTAGAATGTAAATTTGCTTTTTATAACTCTTAAAATATTTATGCATTTTACTATTAATATAACTATCTTAGAATGTAAATAGTATTTAGGTATTGCGAAATATTGATATTTTATTTCTATTAATATAACTATCTTAGAATGTAAATGAAAATCTTGAATGGTGTGATAAATACATCAACAATCTATTAATATAACTATCTTAGAATGTAAATCGCAAAGAACGTATGGAAAAAATAAACATAAACATCCTATTAATATAACTATCTTAGAATGTAAATATGATTAGTAACGGGAGAATTGTATGTGATTGCTGTGCTATTAATATAACTATCTTAGAATGTAAATAAGCTAAAATTACGGAAAAATGACAGTTTTGGCAGACTATTAATATAACTATCTTAGAATGTAAATTACTATTTGTTTAGCTTCGTCAGCATCTCCTGATACTATTAATATAACTATCTTAGAATGTAAATAAAGGAGATGCCGCTGGAGCAGGAAAAGGCGCTGACTATTAATATAACTATCTTAGAATGTAAATTTCTATTTACATCAATAATATTTTTATCTGATCAAACTATTAATATAACTATCTTAGAATGTAAATACATAAATATAAATATAAAAACTAATTTCATACTATCTATTAATATAACTATCTTAGAATGTAAATTAAGCTGAATGTATAACTTTTTCTCTACCATGATTCTATTAATATAACTATCTTAGAATGTAAATTTAAAAAATCAGGCTAGACTGGCGATATTTGAGGCTATTAATATAACTATCTTAGAATGTGAATGTAGGTAGACTATCAAGAAAAGCCTGTACTGTTGTTCTATTAATATAGCTATCTTAGAATGTAAATGAATATAATTTGACATGAAAATACTTTTTCCAAATCTATTAATATGACTATCTTAGAGCAAAAAATAATAGTTGTTATTTCATACTAAAAGCATAAAGAGCAATGTGAATTTATCAAAAAAATATTTGAAAAAATAACTTAAATATTGAAAAAATAACTATTTAAAAAAATTTAATAAAATAAAAATCACTTCAGATTTTAAAACAGCTTTCCTGAAAATTTATGGAAGGTTTTTTTTATACATATGTTCAAATATAAAAATAAAATATCCGCCCTACCTGCAATTTTCATAAAACTTTCAGTTATATCACAGTCAGGTCTATTTATTGGATTATATAATGATAGTATAATAAACAGGCAGGAGTAAAAGGATGTTAAATATTATGGATCAAACAGCAGTAAATGCTGTAAAATTAATTCAAAATCCATTGCTGGACAAGATAATGATATTTTTTACTTCATTGGGAGATAACGGTATTATATGGATAATCTTATTGATAGTATTACTGTCAGGAAAGAAAACAAGAAATAAAGGAGTAGTACTGTTAATAACAGTTATAACGGTTTTCATTCTCACCAATTATCTGAAAGAGGAATTTCACAGGGTAAGACCGTATGAATACATGAATTTCATACCTAAAGTAAAAACTTCCGGGACATCTTCATTTCCTTCGGCACATAGTGCAGTGGCATTTGCAGTTTTCGGAGTATATTATTTTTATAATCTGAGGTATAAATATGTGATAGGAGTTATTGCACTTATTATAGCAGTGTCAAGATTTTATCTCGAGGTTCATTACTTAAGCGATGTCTTGGCGGGAATAGCTTTAGGTCTCACTGTTTCATATATA
>JAGOZX010000119.1 GCA_018058425.1 Sebaldella sp. | reverse complement strand
AGTAGTATCATAAACAACACCTACTCTATGTCTGTTTGAATCATACTTTAAATCCATACTATTATTATAGACAACATGTATAATATCCCTTACATTAGAGTTTTCAAATCCCCATTCATTGTAATTTACTCCAACTGTTCTTTCTCTATTTAGTTCTTTTACAGAGTTAGGATCCCATCCTGCCCAAGTATCGTTAGAATAATTTTTATAATTATTTTCTGAGTATCTATATAAGACATTATCATCTTTTAGAGTTTTATATCCGTACTTTATCTCTTTAACTGCTGTATTTTCATATTTAAACCCTTCATATGGATGATAATTTCCACCTGAAAAATCAAAACTTAAAAATCTTTTGTCTCCTATTGATGCTTTAATAAAGTTTCTTGTATAGTCCTGTTTGGTCCAGTTGTCTCTCCAATGTTTATCTACTTGTCTTGTAAAATTATAGTTTAAATTTATATTTCCAACATATAAATTAAAGTCATCATTAAATCTAAAAATATTTGTTGGGGTGTTAATTATATCATTGTCACCATACATTGCATTATGCGCATTTGTTTGCTGTATAAATATTGGAAGATTATTTGTAACTTTTACATCATATTTATTATTTGATAATCTTGTATTATCAAATAAGGTCGTAAAAAGTCCAAAATTAAATTTATTTATGTCCACTAATGGCTTTTGACTCAAATCATTCCCTAGCGCATCTTTTTGTATTTTATACCCTGTTTTAGAGTTAGTATCTTCTATTTTTCTTCTATCCTCATCAAATTCCGGTACATAAGTAACGCCATAGATTCTATTTTCATATTCATATCCAAAATTTATATAAGAATTTGGAATAGGAAGTTCTATCCTATCACTACCTAATCTTAAAGTTCCACCTTGGTATGATTCATAAAAAATATCTCTTACTCTTCTTATTCTATCTCCATCATCATATAACTTATAAATTCTACTGTAATCATCCACACCAGGTTGTGTTATATAATTTCTATAATTTGGATTATCTGTTGTATAATCATATTCATATGTCTTTTTTCTAATATCCGTTTTATTAAAACTTCCACCTATATAAAGATTTCCTGTTAAGTTTGACATAAGATCTTTTCTTTCATATCCAAAAAATTCATTTTCCTTAAAAGGATAATAATTACCTAATACTACATCATAAGTCTCATTATAGTCATAATCAGTTGTTTTTAAAATTCTATCTGTATACGTATCTATCGTATTGGGATCTCCATATGCCCTTTGCCTTAATCCAAATATAGGACTGTATTCATCTTTATCTTGTTTCAAATACCCAATCTTTATTTTAGGGGTTTTCAAATCAAGTGAATAATTATCTATCTTTCTATAAGAATTAGTATCTCCAATATAACCTGGATTTAAATCCTTAAACTCTTCCTTATGGATATATAGACCTAAACCACTGTCTTCTTTTTTAAATGTTATTTGTTTAAATAGGTCCACATCAGTTAATCTAGGATCTATGTCATCATCCTCTGCAATGTTATCATTAATTCTAGTTAGTTCTTTCAGAGCATCCATGTTTTGAGTCCAACGGTAATCTACATTAAATTCTCCATCTTTCCCAATTTCCTGATCTATTTTAAAATCATATGTTCCTATATATTTATATTTTTCTTTAAAAGAAACATAGTTGTCATCTAAACTTTCTCCATCTATAGTATACATTTGATTTGTAGTTAAATTTTTATAGTTTAAATTCCAAACTCCATAACCTAACTCATAAAACTTTCTGTCTTCTGGATTTGGGTTTTTAGGTACACTAACAAAATTATGTGTCCAATCTATATTCCATTGATCTTCATTACCACTAATGGGAAGTACAAATCTTCTAACAAAAAGATTTCCTTTATTATTTGGACTAAGTGTGTAGTCATTTGAAAACTTTAGAGCTAATATTTCTTTTGTACTCACTTCAAAATCTATAAATCCTTGAAGTAATTTTCCTCTATCATAGTCAAATCCTTGAATAACAAAAAGCCCTCTGTCAGAATCTCCACCAACATATGGAAATAACGTAGCTCTTTGAGTTTCTGGTTTTAGTGAAGTTACATAATACGGCAAATTCACTATATCTTTTCCTTTTACATTTAAAGACACTCCATACGCTTCTAGTTTCTTATCTGGAAAAATAACTAGCTTTTTTGCATTTATTTTATATGTAGGGTTATTATATGGGCTTGTTGTAAACCATGAATTTTTTATTGTAAATTTTGTCGAACCTTCACTAATAGTTTCTTCTCCACCAAAAACTATTCCTTCTGGTGTTACACTTGAGGAATCAATAATTCTAGCATTTTTAGAATCTAAATCAAAAATGACCTCTTTAGCCAAAATTTGATTCTCTCCTTGAGTGAATAAAACATTTCCATAAGCAACAATCAAGTTTTTATTTTCTAACTTTTTTAGATTATCAGCCCTAATTGTAATATCTCCGTACTTTAAAATGATCCCGCCTGTTGCGACTAAAGATTCATTTTCTATATTTATAATCGATTTTTCTGTTTCTACCTGTATAACTACTTCTTCTGAAAATATACTCACAGCTAGAATAAAAAATGCCAATAATTTATACCTCAACTTCATAAATCTATCCTTATCTAAAACGTAAAATATTTTTTCAAATTATACCATATTTCATTACATTTTGATAGTTACTGTTTATAGATTTTTTTTTATTAATATATTTAATATATTTTCTTTTTAATATATATTATACTATAATTATTCTTGAAAAAAATATTGTTGGAGGTTTATTGAAAATGAATGCAAAAAAACTAATTTTAGGTATACAGCATGTACTTGCCATGTTTGGTGCCACTGTACTTGTTCCATTTCTTACTGGACTAAATCCATCTCTAGCTTTACTCACAGCTGGTATTGGAACTTTAATTTTTCATTTTACAAGTAAAAAAATTGTTCCTGTATTTTTAGGTTCAAGCTTTGCATTTATTGGTGCTATTACATTAGTACTTAAACAAGATGGTATAGCCTCTGTTAAAGGCGGAGTTATTTGCGCCGGAATTGTTTACGTGCTTATGAGTATAATAATTAAGATCTTTGGTGTCGAAATAGTTAAATCTTTTTTTCCACCTATTATTACAGGTCCCATTATTATGGTAATAGGTTTAAGAATGAGTCCTATTGCTCTTTCCATGGCTGGATATGCAGATAATAAATTTGATACTAAAAGTTTAATAATAGCAACATCTGTTTTAGTAACTATGATTGTAGTTTCCATATTAGGAAAATCTTTTTTTAAGTTGGTTCCTATCCTCATTTCTGTCATTGTAGGTTATTTAGTTTCCATGTCTTTTGGAATTATTGATTTTACACCTATACATTCTGCACACTGGATTGGTTTTTCCCCTGAGGCTTTAAAAGATCTAACTACAATACCTAGATTTCAGTTAAGTTCTATTATTGCCATTGCTCCAATTGCATTTGTTGTTTTTATTGAGCATATAGGTGATATTACCACTAATGGAGCCGTTGTAGGAAAAGACTTCTTTAAAAATCCAGGTATACATCGAACTATGTTAGGAGATGGTCTGGCTACTATAACTGCTGGTTTTTTAGGCGGACCTGCAAATACTACATATGGTGAAAATACAGGTGTTCTAGCTGTTACAAAGGTTTACGATCCTTCTATATTAAGAATTGCAGCTTGTTACTCTATTTTATTAGGACTTTTAGGAAAGTTTGGTGCTGTTTTACAAACTATTCCTCAACCAGTTATGGGTGGTGTTTCTATTATATTATTTGGTATGATTGCTTCTATTGGAGTTAGAACTTTAGTTGAGGCAAATTTAGATTTCGGACACTCTAGAAACCTAATATTATCTTCATTGATATTGGTTTTAGGAATAGCAATTGATAATGTCCAAATATGGGGTACTATATCTATTTCAGGACTTGCTATCGCAGCTTTATGTGGAGTATTTTTAAATAAAGTACTGCCTAACAATATTTAAGTGTACGTTATAAGGGCAGTCTCTAAAAAATATTTTAGAAACTGCCCTTTTCTGTAACTTAAACTTTCATAAGTATATTATTCCTTTACAAATACTAATATATTTTCTTTGGATAGTTTTTTATTAAATTTATATCCATCAAAACTAATCTTTCTAATATCATCTAATTTTTCTGCCTTAGTTTTGACAATGCATTTCACCATTTCTCCTCTTGCCTTTTTAGAATTTGTACTTATTTGAACCAATTTTTCATTTTTTTCTTCAAAAAATTCTATATTAATTAAAGGCTTTTTTATCATTTTAGAAAACTCTTTTGAAGCTAAATTTATTATCATTTCTTCCTCTTCAAAGTATTCATTTATACTTTCCTGCCAAAATTCATATAAAGAATTCTTTTTGGAAATTGACATTGTCATGTCTAATCTGTATGGCTTTATTCCTGTTAATGGTGTTAATACTCCGTATAAAGCTGATAAAATAACTAAATGTTTCTCCATATATTCGACTTCTTTTTTTGAGAATTCTTTTATATCTAATGATCTGAATGCAATTCCCGTATAACTTGCTGCTGCATGTCCTAATTTTTCATCTAAGAAGGCTTTATAATTATTATATATTTCATTAGTGAGTTTATCACTTGTTTTCATTATTTTTTTTATCTCTTCTTTTTTGAATTTTTTCATCAAATTTACTAAATAATCTGTTTTGTCTTTATAAATAGCTGATTTAAAATCAAATCCCATTATTTTAGTTATTTTTTGAGTTTTACTTGGGGATATTATTATTTTCATACTTCACCTCATAAAATTTATTTTTATAGATATTTTACTATAATTCCCATTTTACTAAAAGATTTTTTTTAATTAAATAAATTATAGTCGTATAATGACATATCTTATTTCAATAATTGAAATTCATATCTTAATTATTATAATATCTAATCTAAATGAAAATAAAGGCTAAAATAAGTATAATCTAAGTTTTTAACGCTATAATCTACTCATACCAATAAAGAATATTTTTCTTCATAACCCCCCCTTTAAGCCGCTAGCATTTGCTGGTGGTTTTTTATTATCAATATTTTTATAAACATACTTAAAAAATCAAATTTACTCTGATTTTTACTCTAAATAAAAAAAAAGTTTAAAATAAGCATAATCTAAGTTTTCAAAGCTATAATGTAACAAATAAAGAAATAATTTTTTCTTCATTCTCCCCTTATTTAAAAGCTAGGTCAATTGATCCAGCTTTTTTTATTTTTTATAGTAAATTAAAATAGCTGACAATGTCAGCTATTCTTATTCTTAATCTATCTTACTACTTTGCCATTTTAGTCATTTCTTCCGTTGCTTCTTGACCTAATTTTGTCATGTAGTCAGCGAATTTTTTAGCTTCAGCTGGGTCAGTTAATTTCTTAGCTGCCTCTGCACCTTGTGTTGCTAATTCTTGAGATTTAGTTGTTAACTCTTGAATTTTTGTTGCATCTTTAGAAGCTACTGCGTCTTTAAGATTTTTGATGTATTCTTGATAAGAATCTACATACTTTTGAACTTCAGGCTCTTTAAATGTTGGAACGTCTGTAGCTGCTGCATCAGTTGGTGTAGCTGTTGTTGTAGTTTCTGTTTTAGTAGTTTCTGTTTCTGTTTTTGCCTCTTCTTTTTTCCCGCAAGAGAAAATAACTCCTAATGTTAATAACACTAATAACATTTTTTTCATGTTTGATTACCTCCAAAAATTTTTTTACTATAACACTTTCATCATTATAGCATAATTAACTTTCTAATTCAATGTAGTTTTTGTATATTTAAACTAAGCTAATGACCCTATTTGACTTTTAAAATAAAGGCTTTCTCTAATTTATCAAAATTATAAAGTTAGATTCTAAGCTTATAATTGATTTTTCCTACTTAAAAGTTCTTAAATTATATAAGCTTTATTTTTTCTGCTCTCTAACATCAGGCATAAAAACATCAATTGTCTGGATAAACTCATTTTCTTTGATCTCTATTTTATTTGGAAAACTAGGACGTGGTATATCAGAACCAATTTCCTCAAGTGAGTACATATAATCTGACAAGCACTTTTTTACTTTGCTTAATTCTTCAATATCTTCTATATGAGTTTCTAATCCTGAAAGATCTGGAAAACTAACGTGATAACCTTCTCTTTCTCTCACAAATACAGCTGGATAAATATAAATATCTTTTTTAGGCATTATTTCACTTCCTTCTAAAAACAAAATTACTTCTTATAAAATTTTCCGACTAATAACATCAAAATAAATTTTCTTTATTTTATAAAATTTTAAAAGTAAAATCAAGAAATATTTTATGCCAAAATTATAACCCTTAGGTTTTTCTTCTTAAAATTTAGATAATTATTTTTTTTAGAAAATAAAAAATTCTTATTTATGATTACATATATAATTTATAATTGAAAAAATGTAAAAAAATTGGTATGATACTAGTGTTGCACTCGTGGCTCAATAGGATAGAGCATCTGACTTCGGATCAGAGGGTTAGGGGTTCGATTCCTCTCGAGTGCGCCACCATTATCACTATCCGCTAAGCCAAAAAATTTTAGCTTAATGGTTATAG
>JAGOZX010000012.1 GCA_018058425.1 Sebaldella sp. | reverse complement strand
ATTACATATATAATTTATAATTGAAAAAATGTAAAAAAATTGGTATGATACTAGTGTTGCACTCGTGGCTCAATAGGATAGAGCATCTGACTTCGGATCAGAGGGTTAGGGGTTCGATTCCTCTCGGGTGCGCCATTTTAGAGAATAAAACTTAAAATATTATAGTCTCCCCATCTTTGGGGATTTTTAAATTAGAAATATTTTTCTCTTCTGCTAATTTCGCTAAACCTTCTCTTGTAACAGGACAATGATCTAATGATTCTAAGTGAACTGCTATAACCTTTGAGTTAGGAGCCATTTGACAAATCTTGATTGTTTCCTCATCATCCATTATTATAAGTCCAAGGTCAGGAAAACCTGCTCCACCAGAGTGTGTTATTATAATATCAGGATTAAAATTTTTTATATTCCCCTCAATTTCTTCATATAAAACTGAATCTCCTACCCAGTATACTACTGGTTCTCCTTCTGCTTCTAAGACAAACCCAGAAGCCTCACCCATCCTTTTAAGAGCTTCACCTCTTCCATGCATGGCTTTAGTCCTAGTTATTTTTATTTTATCCCACATTACATCTTTATCCACAGAAACAGCATTTGTAAATTCAGTTAATTTATCTCTATCATATGGCTGATAAAATATTTTCATATCCTTAGGAATACTTTCTCTTGCAGCTTCATCAAAATGATCAGGATGCGTATGAGAAATCATTACTCCATCCACTTCTAACATTACATCTTCGATTTTAATTAGCATCTCCACTGTAGGGTTTTTTTCTTTTCCTAAAAAAGAACGAATCATACCTTTTTTAGATAACATAGGATCTGCCAGAATTACCTTTCCTCCATAAAAAAATTTCATTGTTGCATTTCTAATAAGATTTATTTTCATAATTTTCCTCCTAATAATTTGAATTAATTGATATAACATGATACTATTTTGATATGAAAATTACTAGTACGATGTTTTATAATACATAGTATTTAAAAACATACTATGAAGGAGATATAAATGAATGAAAATGTAATGACTCTTAGAGAATACTGTCCTATGGGACTTGTACAACATATAATTTCTGGAAAATGGAAACTTTTTATAATATTTATTTTAAAAGATGGAACCTTAAGATTTAATGAATTGCAACGTAGAATACCTGAAATTCGTAGAGCTTATCTAACACAACAATTAAGAGAGTTAGAGAACGACAAAATTATCCATCGTGAAGTTTATAAAGTAGTTCCACCAAAGGTTGAGTACTCTCTAACTGAAATTGGCTTAAAGTTTCTTGATGTAATTGATAAAATGGAGGAATGGGGAGCAGAATATATAAACTCAGTCAATAAGAATGAAGAAGGATAACAAGATTAAATATTATATCTACATATTTAAATAAACTTTATTTATAAATTCAACCACAATAAAAACGGGTATTTAAACCCGTTTTTTATTTATTACTTTATTTATTTATCATAACTAACTCTGATTGGCCCTGCTATACTATTAAATAGTAAATCTCCATTTGGTAAAAATTGCATGATCGCATAAGCTCCATTACCAAAATTATCTTTTCCAAATATTGATCTATGAACTGTTTTTCCTGTTTCCCAATCCATACCTGTTACTTCCCAACCTGTTTCTTTATAGTATCCATTTACAAAAACCATGTTTGAAGCAGTACTCATTGACGGTACTGTACTAATAGATGATACATCTGCTCTTGTCCATACAGATTTCCATGCTTTAGTCTTAGTATCCCACTCAACTCTTTCTGCACCTACTGGTGGAGCTATAACTGGTCCTAAAGCTATAACACCAACTAGTCTATCTTCTGGCATTTTATCCACTATATTATTAACTACAAATGCTCCATATCCTTTTACTACCACTGATTGCTCTGATTGAATCCATTTTGCATCTGCTGGTTGTCCAGCTGTTATAGCAAATTGATCTGCTATACGGTTTGATTTAGTTCCCTCTTTTTGTGTGAATCCAGCTGGAATTTCATCTCTCCAAAATGCTACTATGTGCATTCTATCTGCTCCATCTGTTATTACTACTAATTTATCTTCATCACTACCAAATCCCATTAAAGTTGGAGTTGATCCTGTTCCTTTTCCTACTTTAACTGCTGGTGGCTGTTGTCCAATTTCATACTCTGTTTTCCATGCTCCATCTTTTTCATCTTCTGATAATTTTGTACCTGTCCAAACTATTTTTCTCATATATTTGTCTGACGCTATATATATTCCATTATTTTCATCTACTGCTACAGAATTTGATACATATTCACTTTTATCAAATTTTACAATTTGCGGAGTTTCTTTAAACTCTCTATCAACAACTGCTAATGAATGGTTTCCAACTACTATTAATTTACCATCATAAGTCATGCTTAATCCACTAATAGCTTCTCCCTTATCAAGAATTTTTGAAAGATCAATAGTTCTTAATACTTTTACTCCTGCTTTAGGATCTTTTTCATCTGCTAATCCAAAAGCATATATTGTTACACCATAATCTGCATAAACAACATTTTGATTATCTACTACACTGTACACTCCACCAAAAATACGTTCGAAACCAAATCCATAATTATCTTTTATTGCTTTTGCTACTTGATTTATATCAGTAAAGTCCTGTCTTAATACTTTTTCATGCTCTTCTAATGAAGTTGGTTTTAAATCTGGGATATTAAAACGAGCAAGTTCTTCAAATTTTCCACCTGCAGTATTAATATATGTTACTCCTTGGCTAGATACTCCCCACATATAATCTGGCGAAGTAGAAGCTAGTGTTATTATATTTACAGGTCCTCCTGTTACTTGAGGATATTTTTTTAAATCTACGTTAAAATCTCCAGTTTTTACAGCATATGGAAACGAATCTGACTGTGATGAGTCAAAATGTGTAATTCCATAAACTTCAGCTGATAAAAATGGATTTTTCTTTGCCATCTGGGCATTCTCACTTGTTTTCTCCTCCGTTTTTACTTCTGTTGTAGGAGCTGTTTCTGTCTTAGTTTCTTCCTTACCTTTTCCACAACTAACTAATAATGTTAACATTATTCCAAAAATTAAAAGTTTTTTTTGCATATTCAAGTCACACCTTTCTATTTTAAAAGAGTTTTTTATAACTTGTTTCTGGTAAAAAGTACATTTTTTTTATTATTATACTTGTAAGAACAATTACTAAATAAGTATAACATTTTAATCAAAAAAATCAAACTATTTTTTATCAATTATTTTTGAAATATTTGGCCTGAAATAATTAGGTCCTTTCATAACTTTTCCATCTTCTCTATATATAGGATTTCCGTCTTCTCCCAATTTAGACATATTACTTTTGTGTATTTCATCAAAGACTTCTTCTATAAGATTTGTCATACCATGTTCTATTATTGTTCCACATAAAATATACATCATATCTCCTAGAGCATCTGCTACTTCAACTAAATCATTATTTTTTACTGCTTCTAGATACTCACCATTTTCTTCTTTCATTAAGTCATATCTTAATTCACTTCTATTTTCATCTAGAACTGCTACTGGTTCTTTTTCTATTCCAAGATCAAAAGTTTTATGAAATTCTTCCACTTTTACTAATTGCTTTTTCATTTTTATCTCCTTGCTAAAAATCTTTTTATTTACTATCTTTTTTACTCAAAAATTTTATTCCAATAAATGCTAATATAAGCATAATAATACTTATTAAATGTGGTGCTCTTATCACACCAAAAAATGATAAATCTTCCACTCTAAAAAAACTAACAAAACTTCTAATTAGAGCATACATAATCAGATAAATCATAGAAAGTATTCCCGGTTTATAACCTTTCTTTCTAAAATAAAACCATAATAGGAAAAATCCAATTACATTTAATACAGATTCATAAAGCATTGCTGGATGAAGCGGTACGTTAGGAAAGCTATCTCCCGCTGAAGTTCCACTTGGAAATACAACTCCCCAAGGAACAAGTTCTTTAAATTTTGATTTCATATCTATACTCATTGATAAATATTGAGACCACCATTGTTCAAAATTTCCTTTTAGAATTACACTCCACGGAGTAAATGTAGGTACTCCTTCTATCTCTCCATTAGCATAATTTCCTATTCTTCCAATTGCCTGACCTATTAATAAAGGACCTACTCCCATATCAGTCAAAACCCATAAATTCATTTTTTTTCTCTTAGCAAAAATAACAGCTCCTATGAAAGCTCCTATAATTCCACCATGGATAGCCAAACCACCTTCCCATACAGCGAAAATCGATAATGGTCTTTCCATGTAAGATCCTAATTTAAACAATACATAATAAAGTCTCGCACCTATTAATCCAGATATCATAACCCAGAATGCAAAATCTTCTATTACTTTCTTATCTTTAATTCCTCTTTCTTGGGCTACCTTATCTCTAGTAGCTATAAATATTCCTAAAAAAAATGCTATAATATACATTAAACTGTAATAGTGTATCTTTATAAAGCCAAGGTCAATATATGATTTCATTTTGTCTCCCATCTAAAATAATGTTCTTTTTTCTTTAATTAGTATATCATAAAAAAGATCAATTTTTAAGTCATATCTTCTCATGAAAATACTCTGAAATTGTTTACTAATAATAAAAAACAAGGAGCAATAATACTCCCTGCATTTAATTTTACTGGTTTATCAATTCAAATAATTCTTCTGCTGCATTTCTAGGTCCATCTTTTTCTTTACCATCAACAGCTAGAGATGTATTTATTTCCCCAACTTGAACTCCTAGATCAAACATTTTCTTAAAATATATTCTTACTAATTTTTCATTAGTTTCTCTTTCTTGAACTGCCCCAAATGGATTTGCAAAATATGATTTTACTAATCCTTTTTCACTTGTAGTTCCTTTTGCTTTTCTTGCTCCATCTTCAAATATCTGAATAGATTCATCCACATTATCATAGAATTTTATTTTCTTATCAGAATCTTCGTAGTTATTAGCATAAAGTAAAATATCTACTTCATAACCTTTAGATATTATTTCATAAGTAGAAATTGGTATTGTTACCCTAGCATTTATCTTATCTGGATTTGTAAAAATACCTCTATCTAACTGCTCGAAAGCATAACCAGAATCTAAATCATCCACTCTGACAAACGCTCCAATTTCTGTTCCATATCCTTTTATTTTACCATCATTTTCTATTTTCAAGAATCCCATATCATCAAAAACTATTCTCATGTGCTTTATATATTTTTGATTTAGAGTTCTAAAAGCTTCTAGACTCTCTGACTTTCCAGCTCCACTATCACCCATAATAACTATATTAGACTCTTTTCCATTTCTTAAAACAATGTTTACCATAGCTCCATGAATTGGAAGGCTTCCTTCTTCTAATTTTTTAATATTATGTAATGTTAGAAGCATTTTTTTCATATATCCAAAATAATCTATTTCATCTGTATAGTTTGCATATCCTATTAAAATACCATTTTTCTTATCTTTATAGTAAAAAGTTCTCTTTTCATTTTCCCCATCAGGATACCCAAATAAGTAAATCATATCAGGTTTTCTTCCAAGGTATTCACTTTCTACTGCTAATTCAAATAAGTTTGCTAGTGCTAATCCGTGAGCCATAAAGTCTTTGTGGAAATATACAAAAGTTAATAAGTCTCCAACTTTAGCAGGATAAACAAACCAATCATCTTCATTTAAAACAATATTTTCAAGAGGATTCTTAAAGTGCTCTTCAAATATTCCTTCTCTTGTATTTCTCTTAGTATATGAAATAAATGGTGGTTGTAAAACTACTGATCCTATAAATGGTATTGTAGTTAATCCTCTGTATTCTATTGGGCAATTCCAGTTTACATCATTTAATGTAAGTCCTGCATTTGCTCCTGCTGTTAACTGTCTGTAAACTCTATGATGATAACCCATTACTGTCTCTTCTATTCTTCTATATGTAGCTAATACTAAATCATTAAAGTTATTGTTTGCTTGGATAAATCTAACACTTTGAAGTCCTTCACCAAGTCTGTTATTTCTAACTATAGTAAATCTTTCTAACTTTCTCCAATATCCGTATAATAGCTCTATTAATTCTATAAATAAGTTTCTATCTTCAAAGAAAACAGAATATTTATTTTCTACTTTTAATACTTCATTTATATCAAAAACAGTTAATAATTTAAATACTTCTACTAAAGCATCAACTAATTGATCATCATCATCATTAAAGGCACCTAAATAAAAGTTATATATTAGTCCCTCTTCTTTTTTTAACTTCTTTACAAAAACCTCTACTACTTTTCTAAAACCAAAACTATCAAGCAGTTTTTCAGATGTATCGCAGTATTTAAGTGTAAAATTTATCATTGCTCTATCTCTGCTCAGCGAAAATTCATTTAACATATTTCTCTCCTTCTTATTTTTTATTTATATTATTTTTTTATTAAAAATCCATAGCTTTCTCGACTATATCTACCTGGCAGTTATCTCTGTAAATCCCTGAGAAATATAAGTAAATTGTAACTCTTTTAATTAAGTCTTTTAAATTCTTTTGGCTAAGTGTTGCTGCCAACTCATTTTTATTTTCTTTTGCAACCTCTAAATCTGATTCAATAATTTTTGTAATTGTAAATAATTCTTCTGCTCTGCCAGTATAATTTGCTGCAACAAGCTTTCTATCAGTTTCAGAGAGAGCCTTACATCTAGGTAATTCTTCTTTCCCTAATTTTTTAGCTGTTACTTTTGCTTCTTTTATAGCTTGAACAGAAGTTTCATCGCCAATTACTGGTATAAATATGACTAATAACAATAAAAAATAAATATTTTTCATTTTTTCCCCTTTTTATAAAATAAGTCTTTTTATAGTAATCCTAAAATATATTATTTTTCCAGCTCTTCTTTTAGTAAAACAAAAAACTTGTCTATTTCTTCCTTTGTAATAGGCCCCAGTATTCCCACTCTCATAAGACTATCTTCATAATCTCCTTTACCACCAGTTACTGTATAACCTTTACTTTCTAAGTTTCTGATGACATCCTTTATTTTTATTCCATCTTTTACCACAGAAATTAGTGTATTACTTCTATTTTTTTCATCTTTTACAAGGATATCAAATTTTAAATTAAGCAGTTCATTTTCAATATACTTTCTAAGTTCATACTTTTCTTTTACTATATTCTCTATTCCTTTTTCTACTATAATTTTACAAGAGGCATTTGCCACTATTACAAGGCCAATAGCAGGAGTATAAGGCGTCTCTGCCTTACTTTCTAATGATTTCACTGCTTGTATTATGTCAAAATAATACTTTGGCAAATCTGACTTGCTTAATGCCTTTTTAGCTTTTTCACTCATTGCTAAAAATGCTAAACCTGGTGGAATCAAGAATGCTTTTTGGCTTCCTGCCACAGCTACATCTACATTCCAAGCATCAAATTCAAATTCATTAGCCACTAAACCACTTATAGTATCTACAATTAATAATATATCAGTATTTTTTGTAAGCTCTCCAATTGCTTTTACATCATTTAAAACACCAGTAGAAGTTTCACTATGAGTAACAAATACTCCTTTTAAGTCTTTATTAGCTTCTAATATTTCCTTTACATCCTCTAATTTATATGACTGTCCAAATTCATACTCTAAATTTATAGGCTCTAGTCCATAAATATTTGAAATCTTTCTAAATCTATCACCAAAGTATCCAGTATTTATAACTAAAACTTTGTCTCCTTTGGAAAAATAATTGACAACAGCTGCTTCCATTGCTCCTGTTCCTGATGAGGTCAATACATACACATTTTCTTTTGTCTTAAATATTTTTTTTAGATTTTCATTTAACTCTTTCATTGTGTTATGAAAGTCTACTTTTCTGTGATGCACTATATCTGTTCCTAATATTTCTAAAAGATTTTCAGGAATATTTGTTGGCCCCGGTGTTAATAATACTTTTTTTTCCATATATTTTCCTCCTAAATCTCTTTATTTTTCACTAAATTATCTATTTTTAGAATTTTAGTTAAAATATCTTCCATGTCATCTAATCTAAGCATATTTGGTCCATCTGACTTTCCATTATCTGGATCAGGATGTACTTCAGTAAATATTGCATCTACTCCTATTGAAACAGCTGCCTTCATTAATGGATAAACATACTCTCTATTACCATCTGTGGAACTTCCTTTACCTCCAGGAATTTGTACAGAATGTGTAGCATCAAATACTATTGGATATCCAAATTTTCTCATTTCTAATAAGCCTCTCATATCTACTACTAGATTATTATATCCAAATGTTGCACCACGTTCACAAAGCATTATATTAGTATTACCTACTTCTTCAAATTTAGTTACTACATTTTTCATATCCCAAGGTGCTAAAAATTGTCCTTTTTTTATATTTACAGCTTTTCCTGTTTCTGCTGCTGCTATTAAAAGATCCGTTTGTCTGCATAAAAATGCTGGTATTTGAATTATATCTATAACTTTTGCTGCCACTGCACACTGCCAAGGTTCATGTATATCTGTAACTATAGGCAGGTCAAACTTTTCTTTTACTCTATTTAATATTTCAAGGCCTTTGTCTATTCCTGGTCCTCTAAATCCATGTATAGATGTTCTATTAGCTTTGTCAAATGATGACTTAAATACATAATTTATACCTAGTTTTTCAGTGATTTCTTTCATTCTCCCAGCTACTTCCATAACTAAGTCTTCTGACTCTATAACACATGGGCCGGCAAACAGGGTTATTCTTGAGTTCCCAATAGATATTTTATCATTTATCTTTACTTCTTTTACTTTAATTAAATCTTCCACTTTATATCCTCCTGCGAAATTTATTTTATTTATTAATATTTCAAATTATAACTTTTTTATAGCTGTTATCTTCTCTAATAAAAGCAATGCCTTTATAAATACTTTCTTGCTATTTCTCTATCATCAAAGTGTATCTTTTCTCTACCAAGTATTTGATAATCTTCATGACCTTTTCCAGCAATTAATAAACTGTCTTTTTCTTTTGACATTTTTACTCCATATTTTATAGCTTCTTCTCTGCTAATAATTATAGTATAGTTTTCTTTTGGAAAATTAATCTCTTTTAGTCCGGCTTCTACTTCCTTTACTATTTTTTCTGGATCTTCTGTTCTTGGATTATCAGATGTTATAATCAAATAATCACTGTACTTTGCCGCAGCCTGAGCCATTTTTGGTCTTTTAGCATTATCTCTGTCACCACCTGCACCAAATATTGTTATTACTTTATTATCAGTGACTTTTCTTACTGTTTCAAGTATATTTTCTAAGCCGTTATCTGTATGCGCATAATCTACTATTACCCTAAAATTTTGACCATTATCAACTAGCTCAAATCTTCCTGGCACATAATCTACCTTTTTTAACTTCTCAAGTATCTCATCTATTGTAAATCCAAGATTTAATAGCATTCCCACACAACCAAGTATATTATATAAATTATAATCTCCAACTAATTTTGTCATAAACTCATATTCTTTTTCTTTATAAGTCATACTTACTTTCATTCCATTATTAGTATATTCTAAAATTTTTCCCTTTAAATCAGAATCCGCTTTTATAGAATAAGATTTATAATTTTTATTAGTCTCAAATATCCTTTTTCCATAAGAATCATCAATATTAACAGATGCTCCATTTTTATCTCTTAACATTGAAAATAATTTAAACTTTGCATCAAAATATTTTTCCATAGTTTCGTGATAATCTAAGTGATCTTGTGTGAGATTAGTAAAAATTACTGAATCAAACTCTAGCATGTCTACTCGTCCTATTTCTAATGCATGAGAGCTAACTTCCATTATAAAATACTCTACACCTTTTTCCACACTTTTAGCAATTAACTTTATCAAATCCAATGATTCTGGAGTGGTATTAGGTGCTTCTATTTCTTCATCTAATATTTTATATCCTATTGTTCCTATTCTCGATGTTTTCTCTAACATATTATCTAATATATAACTAGATGTAGTTTTACCATTTGTCCCAGTTATACCTAGTATTTTTATTTTATTTTGAGGCCAGTTATAAAAGTTTGAGGCTATTATCCCTAATTTTTTTCTTAAATTCTTGACAAAAATATAAGTCACATCTTTATTTGTAACCTTTATATCTTTATTTTCTACAATTATTAATTTTGCTCCTTTTTCCAATGCCTTTTCTATATAATCATGACCATCAACCACTGCACCAGTCATAGCACAAAAAACATCATTTTCTTTTATTTTTCTGGAATCATAATGAATTTCATTTATTTCAAATTCTTTTCCTTTATTTATAATTTCATAATTTACATTATTTAATATATCAAACATCTATAATTTCTCCCTCAATTTATTTACTTAATTTTATCACACTCGTGCAATAAAAAAAAGGGTCTATATGCTATTTTATGTATTGACAAAATAGATAAACCTTTATTCCAGTAGCATAAGTAATATATATAATTTTTCTATAAAACATATATATAATTTATATCATTGATAATAGATGCTTTCCAAAGTATTTTACTTTTTTTATTATTCTATATTTTCTATAAAATTTAAAAACTGATTTCAGTCATTATTAAAGGTTTTAAAACTACTTTTCTACATTTTATTTTTATTCTTTTTCACCATGAATTCTAAATCTCTAAAATAAAATTGTAAAAGTAAATTAATAATATCTCTTTTGGCTTTTATAAATGAAAAGAAAAATTTTTAAGGAGGAAACAGTGTATGAAAAATTCAAGATATTCAAAAGTTGACACTTATTTTATTGAAAAATTAGTTGGAGAGGATGGATCTATCCTAAGTATTGTTTCTGAAAACAATACTTAAAATAATATTTCCAACTAAATTTTTCAAGTATAATAATTTTCAGGTCTTAAGAGATTATAAAATATAATTTTATCTTTTGTAATACATATTATATATAAGATATAGTTGACTTTTACTATTAATAAAGCTATAGTTTAGTATCTAAAATAATAAAGGAGTATTATATGAAAAAATTATTTAAAAAGATTTCTTTGATTGTTGCAAGTATTTTTATTTTTTCAATGTCAGCTTTTTCTGCATCTGAAATTCTTGTATTTCAATCAGATTTTGGCTTGAAAGATGGAGCTGTTTCAGCAATGAAAGGTGTAGCAACAGGTATTGATAAAAACCTGAAAATTTATGATATTACACACGAAATTCCTGCTTATAGTATTTGGGATGCTTCTTTCAGATTATATCAAACAGCTGAATATTGGCCTGCTGGAACTGTATTTGTATCAATTGTTGATCCAGGTGTGGGAACAGAAAGACTTTCTGTAGTTTTAAAAACTAAAAATGGACAATATTTTGTAACCCCTGATAATGGTACACTTACTCTAATCGCTGAAAAATTTGGTATTGAAGAAGTTCGTCAAATAGATGAGGCAGTTAATAGACGTCAAAATTCTGAAAAGTCATATACTTTTCATGGACGTGATGTGTATGCCTATACTGGTGCTAAACTTGCAGCAGGAGAAATAACTTTTGAACAAGTTGGGAAAAAATTGCCATCAAAAGTAGTAATGATTGATTACCAAAAAGCTAAATTAGAAAAAAATGTTTTACATGGTAACATACCTATTCTTGATGTTCAATATGGAAATATCTGGACTAATATTGATAGAGCTACAGCTAGTAAATTAAATATTAAAAAAGGCGATATCTTTACTGTAGAAGTATATGAAAAAGATAAGCTGATCTTTAAAGATAAAATGCCATTTGCAAATAGTTTTGGAGATGTTGCAGAAGGAAAAAACATGCTTTATTATAACAGTTTAGACTCATTATCTTTCGCAGTAAATATGGGAGATTTTGCTTCAAAATATAAAATTGGTTATGGTGGAGACTGGAGTGTAAAAATCTACAAATAATAATAATGTTCTTTATTCACAGAGGATTTTTACAGAAAATGTAATTATCCTCTTTTTTATAAGACTTAATTTTTTAGGAGGATCAAATGAAAAATAAATATTTTATTTTTTTGCTTAGTTTAGTTTTTAGTATTTCTATTTTTGCTAAAACAAGCTTTGAAATTACTGCTCTTGGTGTTAATGGAGGAGTCATTGATGGTAATATTACTTCATATCTTATTCGAAATGTAGATGAAAATAATTATCTTGCTTTAGATGCGGGAACTCTGTTGCCCGGAATTGAAAAAGGAATCGAGAAAAAATCTTTTGATAATGTAATAGTTCCAGAAGATTCTAAGTTAACTAAAGAAGGTTTTATTTTAAAAGAATCTATAAAGGGTTATTTTATAAGTCATGGTCATCTAGATCATATTTCTGGGCTAATAATAAGCTCTACTGATGATGGAAAGAAAAATATTTATGCATTGCAGTCTGTTATAACTACTATTTCAGAAAACTATTTTAACTGGAAGGCATGGCCAAACTTTTCTACATCTGGCGAAGGCTTTAAATTAGGAAAGTATACATATAAAGTGCTGGAGCCAAATAAAGAAGTGCCAATAGAAGGTACTAAGTTATTTGGGCAGGCTTTTCCATTAAGCCACAGTAATTATGAGTCTTCAATGCTTTTAGTTAGGAATAATAAAGACTATTTTGCATATTTTGGAGATACTGGGCCGGATATCGTGGAGAAGTCTACAAATTTAGATACCATTTGGAAAAATTTAGGAACTAAGGTAAAAAGTAAAACTTTAAAGGGTATAATAATTGAAGTTTCTTACCCTAATGGTATTCAAGATAAAGATTTATTTGGGCATTTAACGCCTGATTGGCTTATTAAGGAACTACAAAATTTAGAAAAGTATAGTGGTGGAAAAGGATCATTGAAAGGGTTTAATGTTATTATCAGTCATGTAAAACCAAGTCTTGATAAAGGAATTGATACTCGTTCTATTGTTAGGGAGCAGTTAAGGGTTGGTAATACTATGGGAGTTAATTTTATTATGTTGGATCAAGGGGAGAAGGCAGGGTTTTAGTTTTTAATTGCTTTTGACGGCTCAGATCCTCACGGCGCTTCGCTTCTCAGGATGACAGATTTAAGGGCTTTTCTTACTTTCTATTTTGGGGTTATTAGATTAGTTGTGTTCTTGTCGTATTCTTGCCGTATCATTAATTAATTTTAGCTAATTTTAATAACTTTAATCATTTTAAAGGTCTTAATAATTTCAAATCTCATTAACTAACTTTGATTTGAGTACATCCTTTATCATCTGTCATTGCGAGGAGTGAAACGACGTGGCAATCTGTTTCTGCCAGCTGTAATTTTATAATATTTAATACTTTACATATTTAATGGCAATTCCTCAAAAATAAGAATTTATCCTCAGTAATGCTTGTACATTTTAACTGTAACTTCAATGAAAAAAGGGACTTTCTATTACAAGTCCCCCTATTCTTATTCCTAAATAAAAAGGTTATATTATTCGCACCTAACTTACTCCCAAACTATTTTATCCCAGGATACTTTATCCCACCCCAATAAACATTTTCCTTCACTTCTGCAAATTCAGGCAGTACTACATCTTTCAAAACCCATTTCTTAAATTCAAAAAAACCAGTTCTATCTACGATATATCCTATATGTTCTTTTGGTAATGATCTATCTATAAATTTATCCACATATTCATAAGTATTTTTTATTATTTTTATTATAGAATCTTCATCACACCAGATTATCCAGTCTTCTGCAAGTCTAGGATTTTTCTTCCCTGTTCTTCCCATTATAGCTAGTCTAAAGTATTTTTTTTCATCCCTTGTCCATGCTCCTGTAGGGCAGTTAAGTACACATTCACCACAGCCTATACATCTATCGTGATCTCTTACTGGTTTATAATTTACTGATTTTATCGCTCCTGTGGAAAGAGTTCTACATTTTCTTCCACACATACCACAAGAAACACACTTTGATTCATCTAAAATCGGCATAGTCATTCCTATTATTCCAAAATCATGCATTCTTACCTTTTGACAATCATTTGGACACCCAGTAAGAGCTACCTTAAAATGAAAATCATTTGGAAATATTTCCTTTTCTATTCTTTTAGCGAATTCTGTGGTATTATACTGCCCTTTTGGACAAATTTTATTACCTACACATGCTGCTATATTTCTAGTTCCAGCAGCAGGATATCCACCTTCTTTTTCTTCATAATTAATATCCAAGCCATCTAATAACGGCTGTAACATCTTATTCACTTTTTCTATATCCTGCCAGTTTATTCCAAGTATCTCAAAGCCTTGTCTTGTTGTCATATGTATTCTACCATCACCATAGGTATTGGCAATCTGAACTACAATAGCCATCAAGTCTCCTGAAATTTCACCACCAGGAACTCTAACCCTAAGTGCAGTTTTATCTCTTACTTTAGTCACTCTATATGCATTTTTAGTTACCTTTTTTCTATTTATATCCATACTCATTTTTCATTCCTCCTAATCTAACAGCTTTTCTGCAAAATCATATCTAAATACAGGTCCCTCTAGGCAAATATATGTCTCATCTATTTTACAATGTCCACATTTTCCAACAGCACAAGACATTTTTCTCTCAAATGAAACCCATATTTTTTCTTTAGGTATCCCTCTTTTTAGTACTTCTAGACATGAAAATTTCATCATAGCTGGAGGTCCTACTATTACATACTCAACATCTGTTAAATCAGCTGGAAGAATTGTTTCTGGAATGTACTTTGTTACTAATCCATCACAAATACCATCTAAACTACAGGCATTATCTAATGTTACTAAAACATCAATTTTATTTCTCCATCTAGAAAAATCATCTTTAAATATTACACTATTTAGATCTTTAAACCCTACAATCATTCTAAAAGACTTAACTTCATCCCTATGTTCATAAAAATATTCCACTATTGGTCTTACAGGTGCTATTCCACTTCCTCCAGCAACTATTACCAAATGTTTATTTTTTAATTGTTCCAAAGGAAACCCATTTCCATATGGTCCTCTTAGAAACAACTTGTCTCCTGATTTTTTATTAAATAATTCATCTGTTACTTTTCCTACTTTTCTAATTAGAAAATCTATCCAACCCTCTTTTTCATCAAAATTAGCAATTGAAATAGGTGCTTCTCCAACCTTTGGTATTGATATTTGTATAAATTGTCCACTACTGACTTTTTTATCATATTTCACCTTAAAAAGCCACTCTATAGATGTTACTTGCTCTACTGATAATATTTCATATGGTTTTGGTAAATATACATTATCCATTTTGCACCACCTCATTAGCCTTTCTCTCTAAAGCCAATTCTTCCATGGCTTTATTTAATTTATTAATACAATTAGAGAAAGAAATATACTCAGGACAAGCATCGTCACATCTTCCACAACCTGTACACATTTGATATCCAAATCTTTTCTTAAAGTCTGATATTTTATGCATTACTTTAAATCTCATTCTATCACCATGTTTTGGTCTAAAACTGTGACCTCCTGCCATATCTGTAAACCCATCTACATGACATGAAGCCCAAACTCTTCTTCTTTCACCAACATTTTCATTTTCGCTATAAAATATATCTTGTGTAGTTGTACAAGTGCAAGTGGGACAAACAAAATTACACTTTCCACAAGCAATACATCTTTTATCGTACTCTCTCCACAAGTCTAAATTAATTATATCCTCTAAGTTTATATTTTCTGGAATTGTCACATGTACTTCATTATCTTCTACGAAGTCCATCTCAAAATTCTTTTCTTCACCACTAAAAGTATCCAAAAATTCTGTATTTTTAATATCTAAAAATATATTATCAGCGTTAACCTTTATTCCCATATCATATTCATCTGTTTTATTTGTTCCCATGTCTACACAAAAACAATTTTCAAAAGAATTTGAACAACCCATTACTACAAATTTTACTTTTTCTCTTACTTTTTTATAGTATACATCTGTAAATTTATTTCTCAAATAAATCTCGTCTATTCTTTTTACAGAATGTAAATCACAGCTTCTAAGAAATATTAATTTTTCTTTCTCTTCCACTTCTGGTTCTTTATACTCGTTTTCAGTAAAATAAAACATTATTTGTGTAATTGGCTGCATAATTTCTTTTGCTGAAAAATTAGACTTTTCATCAAAACATATTTCATCAATACTGTTAATTTCATCATATCTAATTACAGGTGTATCAGAAAATGTACCCTTAAATGGAAAAACCTTTGGTGCATAAATCTTATACTTTTCTTGTAATTTTGATAATCCTTCATTAAATTCACTCTTTGACACATTTATTTTCATATCTGCCTCTCTTTACCTTCACTTTATAGTTATTTTTTTCTTCCCAACAAATAATAAACTGCTCCTAAGCCACATCCTCCGACCATATTTCCTAATGTTACCCAAACTAAGTTATGAACTGCACCTGCCATTGTTACCCCAGCAATACTTGGATAAAATAAAGCTGCTGAAAAAACAGTCATATTAGCTACACTATGTTCAAATCCTGAAGTAATAAATGCAAATAAACACCAAAATATCATAATTAATTTAGCTGTTTCTTCCTTTAATTTTATTGCACATAATACTGCAAGACAAACTAAGATGTTACATAATATTCCTTTAAAGAATAGATCTGATGTTGGCGTTGTCATTTTTGTTTTCGCTGTATTCATTAAAAAATCCACCACATCTTTGTTACCAGCTTTTGAATAAAAAAACAATGCTCCTACTAATATTGAACCTGCTAAATTTCCTGCATAACTAAATATCCATATACTTATTGCATCTTTTACACTTATTTTTTTATTCAGCATTCCAGATGTCATAAGCATATTATTTCCTGTAAATAATTCTGAACCAGCCATAATTACTAAACTTAAAGCTATTCCAAATCCTAGTCCCATAAATACTTTAAATTGCGGACCACTTTGTTTTGTTAGTCCTCCAATTGTTGTAATAAGAATTATTCCTAAGCCAACATAAAGCCCCGCTAACATTGCAGCAACAAAATACTTTAATTTACTCTCTTTTAAAAGCCTCACTTTTGCCATACCTGAATTATCCATTTTTTCTAAAGTTTCACTATACATTTTTTTCATCCTCTCCTATTTCATTTTTATTTTATCATATGTGAAAAAAATCTCTTGTAACCAATGTAACAAAAATGTATTTTTTCAATAAATATCAAATCGATAAATACACTTTTTTCTTTCTCTTTCTATTTTAAAATAAATTAAGTAGTTTATGCTAAAAAATCATACTTTAAGAAGAGAATAGCCCTACACTATAAATTTTATATTTAGTCCCATTTTTCCTAAGCTCAAAAGAAACTCCTTCTGACACTTTATATCCATTAGTTTCACTTATTTTTTTTATTGTAACCGAATATACATTTTCTGTACGTTTATTTAAAACCATTGATAAAGTTGAGTTTTCAATTTTTTTATTAATTTCATAAATTTTCAAAGTTTTAGTAGCAGAAAAACCATCATTAAAAGCATAAACATCAAGCATTTGAAATAGTGTTGGATAATCAGTATTTTTTAAAATTTTTAAAACAAAAGTTTCTAATTCTTTTTTTGAAGAAAAGCTGCTTTTAGAACTTGGGTCTAAAACTTCTCTTAATTTCCCTCTATTATCTTTTACTGAAGCTTCATTAAGCTTCTCTAAAACGTAAAATATCTCTTTTTTATCTTCTAATCCTGCAACTATTTTATCTATCTGTGCATCAGCTTCAACTACTGTGCATGATATAAAAAATACCGAAATTAGTATAAAAACTAAGTTTTTCATTTCTATTTCTCCTTTTACACATTTTGTACTTTTAGATTTTACTTTATCTTAAACCTTATTAAAAATTACTCTGTTTATAGACTATTTTATAAAATAAAGTTTTTATTACATATAAATCCTTTTATCTCTTCTAAATTTAATTAATGTAAATAATCTTACCATTTTAAAGTATATTTATTATATATTAACAAGTAAATTTAAAATTTTATGTTAATATAATAAAGTACTGGCATAATTAAAATATATTTACTAAAATAACTATGGAGGAAAATAATGAAAACCAGATCATTAACACTAAAAGAATTAAATGATATTCTAACCCTATTCAAAAGTGGATTCACATACAGAAGAAATAATATAAGTAAAACTTTTAGACCAAAATTAAAGATTTATTTTTTATTACTATTCCAAGTGAATACTGGACTTAGAATAGGTGATGTCCTGAATTTAAAAAAGAAAGACATTATTAATTCAAGAATTGACATAATTGAGCGAAAGACAAAAAAGACTCTATCTCGTTCATATCCTAAAAATACATATCTTGCTATTTTAAATTATTGTTCAAAAAATAATATAAAATATGAGGATCAAGTATTTACAAACCTCAGTGTTCGAGCTGTTCAAAAAAACTTGAAACTTGTAACTGAACATTTAGAATTAAAAGATATTTCTACACATAGTTTCAGAAAAACTTTTGCCACTTTAAAATATAAAGAGAGCAAAAATAATATTGAGTTAGTGAGAAGATTGCTAAATCATAGTAATACCTCAGTAACTCAACGCTATTTGGGGATTTCTGATACTGATCTAGAAAAAATTAGCAGTAAGGCTATTATTAATATCTAAAGTTTTATATCTATATATATTGGACAGTGATCTGAACCAAATATATCATTTCTTATTCCTGAATCAACTAAGATTCCTTCTGATTCTTTATTTATACAAAAATAATCTATACGCCACCCTATATTCTTTTCTCTTGCTTTTGTTCTATAAGACCACCATGAATACTTAACTTCATCTGGATAAAACTTACGAAAAGTATCTACATAACCTGCATTAATAAACTTACTCATCCATTCTCTTTCTTCTGGTAAATAACCTGGATTTTCTTCATTATCTTTAGGTCTTGCCAAGTCAATAGGTTCATGTGCAATATTATAATCTCCTGTAATTATAACTGCCTTACCACTTTTTTTTCTTTCATCTAAATATTTTAAAATTTCTTCACAAAAATCTATTTTATAGTCAAGCCTTTTTCCTTTTTCTTGGCTATTAGGAAAATAGCAATTTATTAATATAAATTTTTCAAACTCTAATTCTAGGTATCTTCCTTCTGAATCAAATCTTTCTATTTCAAATTTTTTCACTTTAAGTGGATTTTCTTTTGTGTAAATGGCAACTCCACTATAACCTTTTTTATCTGCTGATTCAAAATATGCATTATAGCCATTTATCTTTAAAATTTCTTCTGAAAGCTGCTCCTCTTGAGCCTTAGTTTCCTGTAAACAAACAATATCTGGATCCTCATTTTCAAATATTTTTAAAAACTCTCCTTTATTATATAAAGCCCTAATTCCATTTACATTCCATGAGTATATTCTCATATTTAAATACTCCTCCTTTAATATTTTATGATATATAAAGATTATTTATTTTTCTCTTACCTTAATTATATCAATTACTCTTTTATATGTCCATTTTTTACATTTTCTTTTTTCTCATTGGTAGAGAGAGATTCACGCTATATAGTATTTATAGCAGTTCTTAATACTCTCCTCTTTCTGCTAAAAAATCTATTCTTGTTCTAAATTAATCTCTTATAATAAAGTAAACTATTAATGCTATAATTAAATTTCTTTAGTTTTTTATCTTATTCTAAAATTATTTTTTACACTTGACAATAAAAAAAATCGTGGTATCATATACTATAATCAATTTTCAAAATAATGAAAATACAATTTATAGGGGAGCATAAAGTTATGAAGAACCAAGTTTTATTGAAAAAAAATGGACAAGCTATAGTAAATATTTCTAAAGTTTTTCTAGATGTAAACATTGGAGACCGATTAGATACAATACCGAAGTATTCAGAAAAGTTTGGCCTTTCAGTTGGAACTATACAAAAAGCTTTTAGATTTTTAGAAGACGAAAAATTTGTGACTCTTGAAAAAAAAGGTCACTTAGGAACAATAGTCAAAAATATAAAATATGAAAAACTTCTTAATTATGCTGGTATTGATAAACTTGTCTGCGTTATGCCTCTTCCATATTCTAAAAGATATGAGGGACTCGCTACTGGTTTGAAGAAAAGTTTTTCTGATAAAAAAATTGAGTTTTACTTTGCCCATATGGGTGGTGCTGGAATTAGAATAGATTTTTTAGAAACTGGGATTTATGATTTTGCAATTACTTCAAAGCTTGCAGCTGAACAAGCCATTAAGCTTGGAAAAAAAATAGAAATCTCCTTTGAATTTGGAAAGAACTCTTATGTAGAAAGTCATGTACTTTTAAAGGCCCATAAAAACGCTATAAAAAAAGTAGGTATTGATCCGAAATCTCAAGATCAAGTTCTTCTCACAATGGATTATTTTAAAGATAAAAATGATATTGAACTTATAGAAATTGATTATAATAAAATACCTGAACTATTAAAAAGAAATATTATTGATGCTACAATATGGAGCTTAGATGAAATAAAAGAGAAAAATATGAAAATTGAGTATGAGGAATTAAATAATAATGAATTAGTTAATTTAGCAAATGAGGCAGTTTTAATAACTACAAAAAATGACAGTACTCTTAAAAATATAGTAAAAAAAATAATTGATAAAAACTATATTTTAAATGTTCAAAATGAAATATTAGAAGATAAAATTTATCCAAGCTACTAATATTTTTTTCTTAAATTCAATTTTCAAAATAATGAAAATAGATAATATATTATAAATATTAATAAATATAGATGTTCCACTAATTTAGAAACTCTACTTAAATGGAATATAAGAAAAACATGTAAAAACTATATATTAAAAGTTCAAAATAGAATATTAAAAAATAAAATTTATATAAGCTGCCAATATTTTTTTCTAAATCCAATTTTCAAAATAATGAAAATAGATAATACATTATAAATAATTAATAAACATAGATGTTTTCCTAATTTGGAAATTCTATTTAATAAAATATAAGAAAAACATAAGGAGGAATTATGGAAACAGAAAGATTAGTTATTTTAAGAGATGCTGAAATGATTGATAATGAAGCATTTGAAAAAACAGAAAAAATTATAGAGGTGATATCAAAAGAATTTTCATTAGACTTAGGAAGTGAAATTGGTCAAATGTTTATTACACATGTCTCGATGGCGATAATGAGAATTAAAAATGGAGATATTACTTCGACTGTGGAAAATGTAATCTTTGAAGAAATAAAAGAAAGTGAAAACTTTGAAAATGCACAAAAATTTGCAGATATTATTGCAGATATCATTGAACATGAGATACCAAAAAATGAAAAAGAATATCTAATAATAAATGGCTGTCTTTTAATGGAAGGATAAAATAAATAATAAATAAACAGGAGGTAAAAATGTTAAAAAAAGGAATTACGTATATTCATGAGCATGTATATATTGACCTTTCTAAGGTGAAAAATACAGATGATACACTTCTTAATGATAAAGAAGGAATGATCGCAGAGTTTAAAGAGCTGAAAAGAAAAGGCGTAGAAAATATTATTGAAGTAACTAATATTGGAATGGGTAGAAATATGGAATATATGGAAGAGATCAGAAAAGCTGTTGATATAAACTTTTTATACTCTACAGGTTTCTATATCGAACAATTTTATCCTGAAATTGTATTTCAAAAAACCAATAAAGAACTAGCTGAAATCATGATTAATGAGATTAAAAATGGTATAGAGAATACTGGAATAAAGCCAGAAGTAATAGGTGAAATTGGTAGTTCTAAAGATATTATTACAGAACAAGAAAAAAAAGTATTTCAAGCCGCTTCAATAGCACATGAAGAAACAGGAAAAGTTTTATCTACTCATACTTCTATTGGAACTATGGGATTAGAACAAATACAAATAATGAAAAACTATAATGTAAACTTTGAAAAAGTAATAATTGGTCATACAGACCTAAGTGATAACATGGATTATATGCTTAGATTACTTGACTACGGTGTAAATATAGCCTTTGATACCATTGGTAAAAACAGCTACTTACTTGATGAGAAAAGAGTTCTTGCTATTAAAGAACTAATAAAAAGAGGCTATGGAGATAAAATAACTCTTTCTATGGATATTACTAGAAAGTCTCATCTCAAAAAAAATGGTGGATTAGGTTATTCACACTTATTAGATACATTTGTTCCTATGATGGAAAATTCAGGAATAACAAAAAAAGAAATAGATGACATGTTAATTAATAACCCACAAAAAATATTTTCATAATATATAAAAAAAGGAGAGAATTAGAATGATTAGAATAGGTATAGCAGGATTAAAAAAAGATCTTATTGAAAAAACAGTATTAGAACATGGGGACGGGCAATTTGAAACATTAGTAACTACAGATATAGATGCTGCCAGAAAAATTAAAAAAGGTGAATTAGACTTCTACTTAGGAGCTTGTAACAGTGGAGGAGGTGCTGCTATTTCTATACTTATAGGAATGATAGGTTATGGTAAATGTGCAACAGTTGCAAAAGCTGGAGGCGCTGCACCAGATAAAGAACAAATTATAAAATTACTTAATGAAGGAAAAATAGCATTTGGAATGTCAGTAGAAAACATAGAAAAAACAGTACCAATTATATTAGATAGTATTTTATCGAATAAATAAGAAATAATATAAATTTTTAGAAGGAGTATAAATAAATGGATATTTATAAAATTATATTTGTAGCATTATTAACGGGATTTACATCACTTGCAGCTCATACAGCTAAGGCAGTATTTCATGATGGAATCAGACCAATATTACCAGAACTAACAGAAGGAAGAATGAAGAGATCAGAAGCCTCTTCTATTGCATTTGGATTAAGTGTAGGATTTATAGCTTCTATTGGTATAGCTTTTACTGTAACTACTGGGCTTCTAAACCCATGGCTATTATTTTTACCAACAGATATTATAGGAGTAGCTTCTCCTAAAAAAAGTATCTCATTTGCATTAGGTGCTTTATGGGGGATTTTAGTTGTTACAAGTTTACAGTTCTTAAATACAGCGTTAACTTCTCTTCCAGTAGACTTTCTTGGAGCCTTGGGAGAAATTGGAACACCAGTTATTGCAGCATTTGCACTATTTCCAATATTAGCTATTTTCTATCAATTTAAATGGAAAAAAGGACTAATAGCAGCTGTACTTGTTCTATTAACAAGAGTATTAATCGTAAAGTATACAAAGCTTTATCCTGAATCAATTGAAATGTTTGTAGGAATTGTTTTACTTCTTCTTTTTGCTATTATTGAAGATACTAAAAATAGAGGAAATGCTAAAACAGAGGCCGATGATGACGAAGAATCAATTTTTGAGCAAAGAACTAAAAGAATTTTTAAAAATCTTCCTTTATTAGCTGTAATTGGTGCTTTAATTGCTATTATAGCAAACCTAGGATACTTTGCTGGTTCAGAAGTTTCTATATATCCACTAGCAGAAGCCGCTAAAGCAACTGACCCTATTGTTGCTAAATCATTAATACATCAGGCTGCCTTAGGTGATTTATTAAGAGGTCTTGGTTTCGTACCATTAATAGCAACTACAGCCTTAGCTACAGGAGTATATGGCGTTGTTGGACTTACATTTATTTTCCCTGTGGGTTATTTAGCTCCAAACTGGATAGTAGCTGGAATCTTAGGAGCCTTAGTTATTATTTTAGAAGTATCTCTTTTAAGAGCAATAGGTAAGTTTTTAGAACACTTTCCATCTATTAGACATGCTTCTGATAATATAAGAACAGCTATGGAAAACCTAATGGATCTATCATTATTAGTTGGTTCTATATTTGCAGTAATTAAAATGGGTGGTTACACAGGATTCTTTATATTTGTAGTAATTTATTTCTTAAACGAAGTATTAGGAAGAAAAATCATCAAAATGGCAATTGGACCATTAGGTGCTATCGTAACAGGAATAATATTAAACTTACTTTATTTTGCACACTTATTTGTACCAATAGCAGCAAAATAGTCTTATAATAATATTTTTTAAAAGGAAGTGTCTATATGGAAAAAGAACATATAAAAAAATTACTTTATTCTTTTCTTAAAGGAAAGGAATACCTTAATAAAACAGTTATTAGTCAAAATTTATCCATAATAGATGAAGTAATAGAAAGTTCAGAACAAAATAAATCTGTTAAATTAGTTGGAATAAAAAATACCTCTGATATTGATAGAAATATTATAAAAAAACTTGTTAATAACAATAAATTTTTCTGGCACACAATAGATAAAATGTCTAATAATGGCAGAGCCATAGATATAGATTTAATAAATCCTTTGACTGGAAGAGTCATGACAGGCTCTTCTAGTGGTACAGCAATAAATGTATTTTTAGGTATCAATGATTTAGGAATTGGAACAGATGGAGGCGGATCAGTTATTTATCCTGCCCTCTCCCTAAATTTATATTCATTCCTAGGAAGTGGAGTCAATTTAAAAAGCTCTATAATAAAAAAATCTACTGATAATATTGAATTTTCCTCAGGAATTGGCTTTATTTCAAGAGATTTAGAAACCTTATACTCAGCCGTTACAACCCTAATAGTAAATAAATGCAAAGAAACTACTTTTAAGATTGCTGTTTTAGATAATTTAGAACAAGATGAAAAAATAAATAACATTCATGAAAAGTCATTTATTTCAAATAATTTTGACTCGGATGATCGAATAGATATAATAAATAAATTAAATATAATATTTAATAAATACGATATTTTAATTGCTAAAGAAGAGATGATAGATTTTAATTCTTATGGTGATTCTATAATTGGAAACTTTGGGAATAAATCTAAACAGTTTCAATTAAATTCAAATAAAAAACTTGGAAAAGTATTGAATATGATGGATCTAACCGCTATAACAGTTCCAACATGTGAGATATCTTCTTCATATATAATAATAGCTAAGAAGGGATATGATTATATCAGACCTTTATTTGAAATAGCTAGTTTATTAGAATATAAAGAAAATTTACTTACAAAAAAATATTTCAATGACTTTTTAGATAATAAAAATATAATATTTCAACTATAAATCAGAGTATCATTAAGGAGATTAATATGAAAACTTTTCCTTTAAAATCAATAGATATGGAAGAAGCTAAAGAGAAACAATTTAGGCTAGTAGATATAATTACAAAGCACATGTCAGGAGAAGAATCACTAAATTTAGGAGATCTTGGAGTTTCTAAAGGAATTAATAAACCTAAAAAAACTAAAATAGTAGAAGATATATTAGCAGAATACTTTCATTCAGAAAGCTGTATGTTAGTGAGAGGAGCAGGAACAAATGCAATAAGATGGGGATTTCTCACAGTGCTAAAACCAAATAGCGCTCTATTAGTTCATGATGCTCCTATTTATCCTACTACAGAAGTTAATATAGATTCTATGGGATTGAATATAATCCGAATAAATTTTAATGACTATGAAGCTGTAAAAAAAGCTGTAAATGATAATATAGACATGGTTTTGATACAGCATACTAGGCAAAAACCTGATGATTCATACGATCTAGAACAGCTTATAAATATAATAAAATCAAAAAATCAAGATTTACCTATTTTAATTGATGATAACTATGCAGTAATGAAAGTCAGTAAAATAGGATGTGAAAAAGGAGCCGACCTCTCTGCTTTTTCTATGTTCAAACTACTTGGTCCAGAAGGTATAGGATGCTTGGTTGGTAAAAAAGAATTAATAGAAAGAGTTCGTCTAAAAAATTACTCTGGCGGAGGTCAAGTACAGGGATATGAAGCTATGGAAGTCTTACGTGGACTCGTTTATGCTCCTGTGGCCCTTGCTATTCAAGCAGAAGAAAATGAAAAATTAGTACAAGAACTAAATAATAAAGATGAGTATCCATTCATAAAAAAAGCATTTTTAGCTAATGCACAGTCAAAAGTTTTGTTAGTGGAATTCAATGAAAATATAGCAGAAAATATATTAAATGAAGCTGTAAAGCTGGGAGCTCTTCCAAATCCAGTGGGAGCAGAATCTAAATATGAAATTTCTCCTTTATTTTACAGAGTTTCTGGAACTTTCTTAAAATCTGATCCATCATTATTAAAGAAAATGATTAGAATTAACCCAAATAGATCAGGTTTGGAGACTGTAATAAGAATATTAAAAGAATCATACAAAAAATTGTAAAAGGAGTGTTCTGTTTTGTTTATAGACATATTGAGTGAAAGAAATCCAAAGCTCATAAAAACAGCTTTATCCATGCATAGAAACGGTACTATACTACCAGACACTTATATTATAGATGTAGATATATTTAAAGAAAATGCAAAATTAATAAAATCTGAAGGTGATAAATACGGCATCCATTTATATTATATGACAAAACAAATAGGTAGAAATCCCTATCTTGCGAAAATTTTAGAAGATCTAGGATATACAGGTGCTGTAGTTGTGGATTTTAAAGAAGCTGAAACAATGATGAAAAATAATTTAAAATTAGGGAATACTGGTCATTTAGTACAAATCCCATCAAAAATGATAAAAAATATTTTAAAATATGGAAGTGAAATTATCACGGTTTATTCTTATGAAAAGGCCGAAGAAATATCAATAGAAGCTGAAAAGTTGGGAATCGTACAAGACATTATGTTTAGAGTATTAGATAAAAATTCTAATATTTATCCAGGACAGGAAGCTGGTATAGATATACAAGATTTAGAAGATATTACTAACAAAATTCTAAAACTTAAAAATATAAAAATCAATGGACTTACATCATTCCCTTGTTTTCTTTATAATGAGTCTAGTCAAAAAATTGAAAGTGCCGAAAATATTGATGTTGTCTTAAAAGCTAATAATATTTTAAAAGAAAAATTTGGCATAAGTGTAAAAGAAATAAATCTACCTTCTTCTACATGTGTAGAAAATATAAAAATGATTAAAGAGTATGGCGGGACACATGGAGAGCCCGGTCATTCACTAACTGGTACTACTCCTTTCCATGTTACTGAGAATGCAATAGAAAAACCTGCTTATATTTATATTTCAGAAATATCTCATAACTTTAGAGAAAAATCATATTTTTATGGCGGGGGCTATTATAGAAGGTCTCATATGAATAATGTTCTTATTGGAAATACATATGAAAATCTAAAAAAAGTAAAAACAAATAATTTTGAGCCAGATAATATTGATTACTACTTGGAAGTGGACGGAGAACAAAAGATCAGTGATACTGTTTTAGGATGTTTTAGAACTCAATTCTTTGTTACTAGAAGTGACATTGTTCTCGTAGAAGGAATTCAAAGTGAGAATCCAAAAATAGTTGGCAGATATACTGCTTTAGGTGAAAAGATAGAGGTGTAAAATATGAAAAAAAGATTTATTGTAATTGTATTAGATAGTTTTGGTGTGGGGTACATGGATGATGTTCCCAAAGTAAGACCAGAAGATATTGGTGCCAATACATGCAGACATATTTTAGAAAAAGTTCCAAACTTGAAATTAAAGAATTTAGAAAAATTGGGAATAATGAATGCTCTTGGGGAAGATGTTGGCCTTATGAAAAAAAGTGATTATTGTACATATGGAAAAGCTAAATTAATGCACTTTGGAGGCGATACTTTCTTTGGTCATCAAGAGATTATGGGAACTTTTCCTGTAAAGCCTGTTATGAATCCATTTAGCTTTTATCAGGATAAAGTTTATGACGCTCTCATTGAAAATGGATATACTGTGGAAAAAATAGGTGATAATTTAAAATATTTATTTGTTAATGGCTGTGTAGCTGTGGGTGATAATTTAGAAACTGATTTAGGACAGGTGTATAATATCACTTCCACTCTGCAAAAAATGCCTTTTGAGGACATCTTAAAAATTGGAAGAATAGTAAGGGCTAATGTGGAAGTGGCTAGGGTAATAGTTTTCGCAGGAGAAAATTCTACTGTGGAAAGTATTAAAGCTGCTGCTGAAGAAAAAGAAGGTACTTATATTGGGATAAATGCTCCTAAGTCTAAAGTTTATGAAAAAGGATATATGGTAAGGCATCTTGGTTATGGAATCGATCCAGAAACACAGGTTCCTACTATTTTTGGAAAAGCTGGTGGGAATTCTGTTTTAATTGGAAAAGTTGCTGATATCGTGGAAAATGAATTAGGTACCAGTTATATGGGGCTAGTTGATACTAAAACTATCTTTGACATCACTTTAGATGAGATTAATAAAATGGAAGAAGGATTTATTTGTGTCAATATACAAGAGACTGATTTATCTGGACATGCAGAAGATGCAAATAAATATGCAGAAATTTTAGAAATTTCTGATAAGTATATAGGAGAAATCATGGAGAAAATAACAGATGAAGATATACTTATAATAACAGCTGATCATGGAAATGATCCTACGATTGGTCATTCTAGACATACAAGGGAAAATGTACCTTTATTGATTTATAAAAAGGATTTGAAAAATACATTTATAGGTGTGAGAGAATCACTTTCTGATATTGGTGCTACTGCAGCAGAATATTTTCAAATAAAAATGCCTCAGAATGGAAAAAGTTTCTTAGAGAAGCTATAACTTTTTTCAAATAGAAGGCAAAGTAAAATAAAAGTAAAGACTAAGAAAATGCGTGTATACTTATTATATTAAGAAAAAGATAAAATAATTTTTTCTTCATAAACTCCTTCAAGGAACCCAGACATGGGTTTCTTTTTTATTTTCTCTTTTTATAGATGCTGGATTAATGTATGACACACTGTTGTCATATTTTACATGTTATTATTAGATTATAAAAATAAAGGAGGAGTAAAAATATGCCAAATATTGTTGAATTACCATCTTTTTACCTTAAAAAAGGAGTATCTAAATCAGATTTTTTACTTGCACATGAAAAATTTAATAGTGAATTTATTTCTAAACAGAAAGGCTACATCTCTCACATGTTACTAGTTAACGGTGACACATGGTCAGATTTGGTTATTTGGGAAACAACTGAGGATATACAAAATGCATTTAAAGCAGTATATGAAAATGCTACTGCTGTTGAGTATGTTACCTTAATTGAACAAATTGGTACTGATGCCGAAATCCCTATTTTTTCTGTGGTAAAAAATTATTAATTATAACAGATAAATAATTTTGAATAGTAGTATTACTATCTCTTAGTAGAATTTACTAAGTTTTTTTAGAAACTCCAATAGGAGTTCAGTACAGTGTAATTTTTAATACATCACACTCTCAAGAAAGCATAATAAGTGATATTAGTATCCATGAAACAAAAAATGGGCTGTTTCAAAATAGAAAATTTTCAATTTGAAAAACCTATTTTGGGATGGCCCCTTTTTTGTATAATCTCATTAAAAATTTATGCAAACTCATTTTTCACTTAAATTCCAAATGATATTTCTGTCTATTAATGATTATCATGAATATCATTTTCCCATTACTACTTCTCCATATAAATAATAACTATTTTTATCCTCTGAATCATATATTTTTATTGTTCCATTTATTTCTTTATTAGTTTCATAACTTTTAAAAGTTTTTGAATCTGCGTCTTCTATTTTTTTATACTTAAAATAAACACTAGTTTTATCCTTAGTATAAAAATCTCCTAAGACTTCAAAGGTTTTCATATCTGCATTTTCTGGTTTTATATTTTTCAGATAAATTATCTTCTTGTCCTCACTGTAATCTTCATCTATATTCTTTTTTTCAGAACAGCTACTAATTGACATACATAGTAAAATAAATAAAATTACCTACCTTTTTAAATTTAATAAATCTGCAATCTCAGGGTTTTCTTCACTATACCAAAGGCCCCATTTAAGCATTTCATCTAAAATTGGTTTTAGCGAGGAACCTATTTCTGTGAGAGTATATTCAACTTTTGGAGGAACCACTGGATAAATCTTACGATTTATTAATCCATCTCTCTCCATCTCACGAAGATTCTGTGTTAATACTTTCTGTGTAATTGTTTCAAGTATATTTTTTATTTCATTAAATCTCTTAGTTCCATTTAATAAAGAACCAATAATCCGAATTTTCCATTTATTATTAATTAGCTGTAAAGTGACCTCTACAGGACATTCTAATGAGTTTTCATACATTTTAAAAATCCTCCAATTTCAAGTTAGGTATCTATTTAGAAACTAAGTGACCAAAAAGTGCGTTCTTTACAGCAATACCTTTTTAGTATATTATATAATAAGAACACAATATACAGCAAATTATTTTAAACTAATTATTGAAAGGAGGATTTATAAATATGAGTAAAGTATTATATATAAAGGCTACTCCAAAATTAAAGGATGACTCATGGACTTTGAAAATGTCCGAAGCTTTTATAGAAAATTATAAAAAAAATAATCCTAATGATTTAGTAACAGAGTTAAATTTATACGATGAAAACTTTGGATACTTAACTATGGAAGAATTACAAGAAATGCCACTAGATGCAGAGAGCAATGTAAAAAAATACGCAAACCAATTTATTGAATATGATAAATATGTAATAGCAGCACCTTTTTGGAACCTCTCAATTCCAGCAATATTAAAATCATATATCGATAGACTAATGATAGTTGGTAAAACTTTCAAATATACAGAAACAGGTGCTCAATCCTTAATAACAGGAAAAAAAGCAATGTTTTTTATGGCAATGGGTGGAATATACTCTATCCCTCCAATGAACAAATTTGAAAATGGAATAAAGTATCTAGACTTAGCTTTTGGAGATTTTTTACAAGTGATAACTGATTCAGTAACTTTTGAAGGTACAGCTGTATACGAAATGAAAGAATTAGAGAAAAAATTTGAAAATACCTTGATAGAAATAACAGAAAAAGCAAAGAGTTTTTAAGATGATGTAATCGTAAAAAATAGAGATATATAATTAATCACTATATATCTCTATTTTATATTTATTCTCTTTCTAAATCTAAAATCATCTTATATTTTTATCCTAAATTTTAAATATGCTTAATCAAAGTTTCAGCTATTCCATCTTGATTATTTGATAAAGTTATCTCATCTGCGATCTCTTTTAAATCTGGAACTGCATTTTCCATTGCTACGCCTATCCCAGCATATTTAATAATAGAAATATCATTATGTCCATCACCAAAAGCAATTATTTCATCCTGTTTAATATTTAATGGCTTTAATACAGTCTCCAGTGCTTTAGCTTTATCGATATCTTTAGCTGTAATTTCAAAATAAAATGGTGCTGTAAACATACAATTCAGCTTATCTTTAAATGGTTCCATCATTTCCAAATAGTGTTCTTGTAAATATTCAGGATCACTTGTAGTTAAAATTTTATTTAATGGATAATCTACAAATCCAGCTAAATCTTCTACTTCACATAATTTATAGTTCCCACCTCTAGATTCATACTCTATTACATTGAAGTCTTTTCCTCTAAATTGGATCATGCAATCATAAACATTATTTACATACATATAATCGTCTTTATCAATCATTGGTTTTACTTTAAACTTTTTCATATGTTCCAGTACAGCTTTTCCTTCTTCCACAGTCATTGGTTTATTAAATATCTCTTCTTTTGTTTGGAAATTTACTACTTTTGACCCATTAAATGAAACAAATAAACCATTATTCTTGTCCATTTCAAGTTCTTTTCCAAATTTAATCAACCCAGGTGTAGGCCTTCCAGAAGCTAAGATCAATAAAATTCCCTGTTTTTGTGCCTTTAATAAAACATCTTTCGTTTTTTGTGAAATTTCTTTTTTATCATTTGCCAATGTTCCATCTACATCCATAACAATAGCTTTTATGCTCATTTATTACCTCCTAAGTATTTTATACACATTTTTCTACGAATTCAATAGGAAACATAGAACGTTTTGCAGCCTCTTCTACTGACATTCCCTGTTTTAAAAAACGTTTAACAACACTTTCCATACTTTCAGCGACCTCAATAACATGTTTATCAAAGTCATAAAATCTAATAACCCTTTGACCCCAAGGATATTCTTTTATTTCATGTATAAATTCTAACTCATTTATTTTTTTTAATTTTTCATTCCATTTATCTAAATCTTCTACCTCAAAATATAATTCAAAACTATTTGCCTTCTCAGTTATATTAAGTTCTTCACCAACAAGTTCCTCGTAATTTTCCTGCATTGAAATTCCACTTTCAAATGAAACATGAACCCCTAAATCCATAATTATTTTTTGTTCTAATACTTTTTCATAAAATTCCTTTGATTTAGCTATATTTTTCACAGCTATTAAAGTACCACAATATTTCATATATTTTCCTTTCAATTAAAAAATTTTCTTTCCCAATCTAAAAGCTACCAAATTCACTTGTCTTTTTTTATTCTCCTTTAGTTATACCATTTTAAATATTTTTGTCAAGTTGCCTTATTGGTGTTTTTACCCCTAATTTCTACAATGTAGTTGTGTAAATATACCTTACATAAAAAATATAAAATATAAAAATATCTTTTTTCAAATAGTTTTTTCTAAACTATAACATGACTTCCTATTTTAAGCCAATTTTCTCAAGTGATTTTTAGATTTTTACAATTCTTTTTTTACAACTTTTATTTAAGTTTTTCATTAATTTTTTTTTCTGTTAACAAAGTATTTTCTTTTAAGAGAAAAATATAGTAAAATATATAAAATGTAATTTTTATAAAACAAAAAATAATAAAGTCATACTGAGGAGAAAATAGTGGAAGCCAATAAAGTAAAAGAAAAATATAATGATTTAAAAATAAAAATCGAAAAATATAATGAACATTATTATGTACAAAATGAGTCTTTAGTGACAGATTATGAATACGATATGCTATTAAAAGAATTAGAAGGCCTTGAAAAAGAATATCCTAACTTAAAAAACGAGGATTCTATTACGGAAAAAGTTGGAGGAAGGGCAAGTTCAAAGTTTTCTAAAGTTACACACAAAGTTCCTATGTTAAGTTTATCAAATACTTATAATATAGGAGAAATTGAAGACTTTGATAAAAGAATTAAAAAAATAATTGGTGAAGACGAAAAAATAGAATATGTCTTAGAACTAAAATTAGACGGCTTAAGTATTAGTATACAATATGAAAATGGTGAACTTGTAAAAGGTGTAACAAGAGGTGATGGTGAAATAGGAGAAGATGTCACTGAAAACATTATGCAAATAGACTCTATACCAAAAACACTAAATGAAAATGTAAGTTTAGAAGTTCGTGGTGAAATTGTTCTTCCTATCTCTCAATTTAATAAAGTAAATGAAATGAGAGCAGATGCAGGTGAGGATGTCTTTGCAAACCCCCGAAATGCAGCTTCTGGAACTATTAGACAGCTTGAAAGCAGTATTGTAAAAGATAGAGGTCTAGATTGTTACTTATATTATTTAGTAAATGCTCAAAATTATAATTTAGAAAAACATTCTGAAAGCATTAAATATTTGGAAAAATTAGGATTTAAAACTACTAAGGTATTTGAAATATATGATGATTTTTCAAAGTTAGAAAAATCAATTGAAAAATGGCATGTAGATAGAGAAAAACTAGACTTTGAAACTGATGGTCTGGTTATAAAACTTGATGAATTTAGATATTATCGTGAACTGGGCTCTACTACTAAAAGTCCAAGATGGGCTATCGCTTATAAATTTCCCGCTCAAAAGGCTAAAACTAAGCTGACTGACATCACATTTCAAGTTGGTAGAACAGGAGTAATTACTCCCGTAGCTGAACTAGAACCAGTAGAACTTTCTGGCTCTGTAGTAAGAAGAGCCAGCCTTCATAACTTTGATGAGATTCTAAGAAAAGATATCAGAATAGGCGACTTTGTCTATATAGAAAAAGCTGCAGAAATTATTCCACAGGTTATAGAGCCTGTTTTAGAAGATCGAAATGGCAGTGAAATAGAGATAAAAATCCCTACACATTGCCCAAGCTGTGGAAGTGAATTAATCAAAGAAGAAGAGCAAGTTGCTATAAAGTGTATAAACCCTCTTTGTCCAGAAATAATAAAAAGAAAAATAGAGTATTTTGTCTCAAGAGATGCTATGAATATCGGTGGCCTTGGTGAAAAAATTATAGAAAAATTTATTGAACTAGGGAAAATAAAAGATATCGTTGATATATATAAGCTTCATGAATATAGAGATGAACTGGAATCTGCTGAAAAAATGGGTAAAAAAAGTGTTGATAACCTTCTTAATAACATTGAAGAAAGCAAAAAAAGGGAGTATAGCAAGGTTCTTTATTCTCTAGGGATACCTTTTGTGGGGAAGTATACTGCAAACTTGCTGGCAAAGGGATTTTCAAATATTGATACCCTAAAAGTCCAGTCTATTGAGGACTTATTAGAAATAAAAGGAATAGGAGATAAAGTTGCACAATCAGTTAGTAAATTTTTAAATGATGAAAACCATTGGAAATTAATAGAAGAATTGAAAACATCTGGTTTACAATTTGAAATAGAGGAAGTATTTATAGAGGATAATCCAATAAAAGGAAAGTCTTTCCTAGCTACAGGAAAATTAGAAAAACGTACTCGTGATGAAATAAAAGATCTAATAGAATCTAAGGGTGGAAAGTATCTGTCAACAGTTTCAAAAAACTTAAACTTTTTAATAGCTGGTGAAAAAGCAGGTAGTAAACTAAAAAAAGCTGAAAAATTGGAAATTGAAATACTTACAGAAGATGAATTTGAAAAGAAATTTTTATAATTAACTACATAGTTTATATACTCTCTTTAAAGAAAAAGCAGTAGATTTTTGTTACTATATAATAAAATGATATTTTGAGAGGAGAAGAATGAAGAAAAATATTTCTTATGATTTGGATATGCGTATTAGAATAAAAATAGACGGGGTAATCACATATGGAAGTGGTATTTCAAAATTACTCCAAAAAGTCGACCAGCTTGGTTCAATAAATGCTGCTGCAAAAGATATGGGAATGACCTATATAAAAGCTCTTGCTATTATAAAAAATGCCGAGGATAAATTAAATAAAAAATTACTAGAAAAATCTATTGGCGGAGTGGGTGGCGGCGGCTCGAAATTAACAGAATTTGGGCAAAACTTTGTATATCAATTTTCTCTTTTAGAAGCTGAAGTTAAGGAGCATACTTTAAAGTTAATGAATAAGTATTTTCCTGAGGGATGATCAGGTTTGTCATTCTCTATTATGCCTCTAGGTCATCATTTTATTACTTTCAAGGAAATAACATTCTGAAATAAAAACAGACCTATTCTTTTACTCAAGAATTAGGTCTGTTTCTTTCACTATATAAAAATATTGTGTTGATAACAAAATAATTATATCTTTATTCTTATAAGTTCCCAAATACCTTTTTAGCATTATTAAAATCATCTTCATTAGGATGTTTTGCTGCTTCAGCCCATCTAGCTATTCTTTCTGGATTTACAGCATGAGGTCCCTTATCTCCCATTTTTCTCATCATATCCATCAGCTTTGGATCTATAGCTCCCTGACATATAAATTCAGCAATAACTTCATTACCATTTTCTCTTAAAGAATCACCAATTTTTTTTACACAATTTTTAGAATGATCTGAATCTGGATATGCTCCCAAAGTTCCAAAAGTTCCTACTTTTTTATTCTTAAGCAGATCCATGAACTTTTTACACTCCTCATTAGCATCTCCTTTATCCACCCAATATCCCACAATAATCTTATCATAATTTTCATGGTTACTAACTTCTTTAATAGGCAGCAATTCCTTTTCTCCACTAACAGCTTCGAATATTGCCTCAGCTACCTTTTTAGTATTTCCAGTTAATGTCGAATAAGTAACAAGTGTTTTCATTCTTTTATTCCTCCTCTAAACTAATTTTTATGACTTCTCTTCCAATATTATTTCCCCAAAATACTCCATCACCTTTTAATTCTATGTGATCTTCATACACATCCATAAAACCTTCTTTTTGAAGCTGGATAAAAAGATTGTGAAGTTTATCAAATGCTTTTTCTGATATATAATCCTTTATTTTTACAAATGATACATTAGGATATTGGAATAATCCACTCAGTTTTTTTATTTTTTGTTCTTCTTCCCCTGTAAAAGAGAAAAACTGTCTTTCTGGATTCATTCTAAAAATTTCAAAATTATTTAATTTCCCTCCAGCACCTATTCCCACTGGGAGAATATCAGCACCTTTATTCGATAATGTAATATACTTATATTTATCTTTTCCTTTTCTAATAATTTTAGTGTGTTCCAAAACTTCATATTCATCTGTTGATAAAAGAGTTTTCATAAATGTATTATGCAGCTCTCTATCTTTCTCTAACTCATAATTAAGCTGAAATACTTCCTCTTGGATATCTTTTGACATCTTTGATCCTTCGTGAATCATCAAAGAATAAAAACTTACACTATCTATCATAAGTTTTGAAACTAATTCAGCGTCTTCTCTAACTTCTTCTAAAGTTTGGTCTGGATAGTTATAAATAATATCAATACATATTAAACCAGAAAAATTCTTTTTTAATTCAGCAATTCTCTTAGTTACAGTTTCTTTATCATAAGTTCTATTTAAAATTTGTCTTCCTCTATTTGAGAAAGTTTGGACTCCAATACTAAGTCTATTTACACCCATTCTTTCTAAAACATCTAATTTTTCATTAGTCAGATTATGAAGTGTAGTTTCAAAAGTAAATTCATAATCATCAGTTAAAGTAAAATTTTCTTTAATAGAAGCTAATATTTTTTCTAACTGATCAGCCCTAAAAATTGTTGGTGTTCCTCCACCAAAATATATTGCTTCTAATTTTTTATTTTTCATATAATTAGTTGCTCCATATTTTTCATACTCACTTATTAAAAACTTCGTATAATCCTCTAAATCATTATCTAATTGCTTTCTATTCAAATTACAAAAAGAACAAATTTTATCACAAAATGGAACATGAGTATATAAAACTCCATTCTCTTCCTTTGGATATGAATTAAAAAGTATTTCTATTTCTTCAGCTGTCCCCATTCTTTTCATAGATTTAAAATGTGTACCAATAACAGCCTTTACATCGTGATGTGACTTAAATCGTTTTTCAAACATAATTTTCCTTTCTCTCTATCTTCCACAATTAAGATTTTTACCCTGGTTTATGCGTAACTTTATCTCCAGTCATTGGTGCTATTTTCCCCTTAGTACTTATAGTGTAAGCCTGACCAAATCCTTTTACAAATCTTCCATCTAAAAAGTTTAATTTTACAAGATGAAAATCTGTCATTTTTCTCATTACTGTCATAGTATTTCCAGCATTTGCCTCAAAAACATCCATTACTTTTTCAAATTTTTCATCCCTTGGAAGAAACTCAAAATCAGAGGCATATCTTACTCTTCCTCTAACTGTTATAGCCTTTGCCTTTGATTCATCCTCTAAAAATGATACTTCTAATTTTCCATTATTTTTCAGGTTATCATAGTGATCCCCTATCTCACTAATATACATATAATTTTCATTTTCATGCTTCAAAAATGGTGCGTAAGTGACATTGGGTTGACCTTCACTATTAATAGTTCCTAAAAGAACAGAACCAAAATTAGAAATAAACTCCTCTATTTCAGCTGATATTTTCTCAGTTATATTCTCTTTTTCTATTCCTAACGCAGCTCTAGCTATTTTTAACATTGCCATAAGCTCCATTCTTACATCATTTAATTCTGTATCCTTGCTAAAAGGAACAAAAACTTCATCATTTTTATTTACTAAAATCTTCATTCCTTTCTCATCAAGATCCAGCATTTCTGCATTTAAAACATCTTTTCTTTCATTATGGTACTCTACTAATACCATTAGTGCGTCCGCATGATCTCTATTCATGTGGTTTATAATTGAACTTTTCATATTCTCTCTCTCCTATTTATATAAATTTTGTTACCTTATTATGTAACTATTTAAAAGTAAAAGATTTACTTACTTTACATTTCGTTACTTGAGGATCTAATATAGTTACTTTTATATTCTGAGCAGCTTTTTTTGCAGCTGATTGAAGAATGTCATTTCCTCCACTTGCCCCAGTAACAGTTATAGAACCATTTGAATTAAACGTCAGAGAAACACGTACTGACCCTGTCTTCCCTAACCTTTCCGCAGCCTTTGGCATTTCTAAAGTTGGATTATATGATATTCTATATCCTTTCCCTTCTTGACATGCATAGTTTGTATTAGTGACTGGGGGTTTTGATCCTTGTCCACCACCATTACCCGAACCATTTCCATTTCCTGATCCCTTACCATTACCCGAGCCTTCTCCATGTCCAGAACCCTGTCCATTGCCTGAGCCTTCTCCAAAGCCGTTCCCAGATCCTCCACCTGAACCTGAACCAGAACCTGAGTCAGCCTTATTATTTCCGGACCTTTTTGCTGTGCCTTCAGAGCTTTTAGAAAATAGTGCTGTGGGAGTTTTTTCGTCCTTTTTAGACACAACATCATTCTGTTGTGTCTTAGTTGTAGTTTGTTTATCATTTACACTTTCTAAAGTAGTACTTTTAGTCTCTACATTATTTTGTGACTCAGATAAAGTACCACCACTCCCACTATATCCACCACCAGGTGATCCTCCCTCACTACTTAAGAAGTCTTCTCCATCTAAACTTACATTTATTGTTTCTGTCTTTTCTTCTGCTTGAGTTATAGCATGATGGATGGGTACAAATACAAGCATTGCATTTAACACAAGAGAAATAATATAAAATTTCATTTCAATACCTCTATTTTTATTTCAAATTTTTTAATTCATTATATAATTTAATAGTTTCATCCACAATTCTAGGTGAACCTCTTAATAATACTGAAGAATTTACAATTAAAATATTATTATTTTTAGCAGCATTAGTTTCTCTTATTTGAGGGCTTGCATTAAGTATCTCATCAGCTGTCTTAATCCCCATACCGCCTAATAAAAAGTCTGGATTTTCTTTTATAAGATATTCTGGAGTTAGAATAGGTCTATCTCCGCTAAGATCATCAGTTAAATTTTTAACTCCAAAAATTTTCAATATTTCACCTGGAAGTGATTTTTCTCCAAAAGCCATCATAGGAGATGTTGAATAAATAAATGCACCTTTTTTATCTATAGGTCCCATTTCTTTCATCTTTTCCAAGGCCTCTTTTTTTTCAGCAATTATTTTTTGAGCTTCATCTTCTTTCCCAATTAATTTACCAACTTCAAGAAAATTATTAAATATATCATCAAAGCTATTAGCTTGAAGTACAGCTGATTTTATACCATGTGTTTCCAAATCTTTTCCTAAACCAGCAGAAGCATAACTAAGTATTACAAAGTCTGGTTTATACGAAATAATTTTTTCCAATGAAGGCTTCGAAAAAGTACCTACACTAGGAAGTTCCTTTGTTTTTTCCTCTGGCCAAATTGTACTTGTTTGCGTTGGAGCTATTGCTACTATTTTATCTTCTGAATTAAGTAAATAAAACATTTCCACTGCTGCTGGATCTAATACTACTACTTTTTTGTATATCACTTTTTCATTATTAGTTTTCTCACCAGTATCCTTTGAGCATGAAACTATTCCAAATACTGCTGTTAAAACTAACAAAATTAAATAAATATTTTTTTTATACATAACTTCTCCTTTTGGGACCATTTTAAAATATATAGAAAACTCTTAATACTTTATTTTTTTATTCAAATTATTCAAATTATTCAAAATTATAATGTAACTGTTATGACTAAATCTTTATAGGCAAAACATGTGGATAATCTCCATTGTCTATAATTGTACACTTAAAACCATAAACTTCTTCTAATATCTCTGGTTTAAAAAGTTCTTTGGGAGTCCCTACATATTTTACATTTCCATTCTTTAAAAATATTATATTATCACAATACATAGAAGCTAAATTTAAATCATGCAGTACCATAATTCCAGTTAACTCACCTGCTTTTACAAAGTGTGACGTGAGCTTCATTATTTCCAGTGCATAATTCATATCAAGAGCAGATGTAGGTTCATCTAGAAGTAAAATTTCTGGTTCTTGAACTAAGGCTCTTGCCAGTAAAACTCTTTGAAATTCTCCTCCAGATAATGAAAACGCAGATCTATCTTTAAACTTTTCTAATTTTAAAATCTTCATTACTCTTTCCACTTTTTCATTATCATCTTTTCCAAAACCAACCCAGCTGTTTTTCATATGAGCAACTCTTCCCATATAAATAACATCCTTTACAGTTAATGGCATAGTAAGTGATGATTTCTGAGGAACAAAACTCAGTGTTTTAGCTAAATCTTTAGACTTATATTCCTTAATGTTTATATCTTTTACTTCGATAACACCGTGTTCTGGGCTTAAATATCTCAATATATTTTTTAATAATGTAGTTTTTCCACATCCATTTGGCCCTAAAATACCTGTAAATTGACCTTTTTTTATTTCAAGACTTACTCCATTTAAAATTGGATTATTATTATAACTAAAAGTAAGGTCTTTAATATTAATATTATGTATCATGTCATCTCCCCTTTTTACTTCTCATTGCAAGATATAAAAAGAATGGCGCTCCAAAAAATGATGTCACTACACCTATTGGAACTTCAACAGGTGCAAGGATTGTTCTTCCTATAGTGTCACAAATTAAAAGAAAAACTCCTCCTCCCAGAGCAGCAAGTGGTATTAATTTAGTATTGCTACTGCTTTTTATTAGAAGTCTTAATGTATGAGGCACTATCAATCCCACAAATCCAATCATTCCAGTGAAAGCAACTGAAAACCCTACTATTAGAGATGAAACTATTAACATACTTTTCTTTAGTTTTGCTACATTTACTCCTAAAGAATGAGCTTCTTCATCTCCGCTTAAAAGTAAGTCCAGCTCATGCCTTTTTACAAAAAAATAAGAAACTGAAATGAATAATGGAAACAATAAAATTATTATTTTTGGCCATGTTGCGCCACCTAAATAACCCATCATCCATGTTACTATTTTAAATGAATCTTCTCCTATAAGATACATAGCAAATGAAGTAAAGGCTCCTAAAAATGAGGATATTGCTATTCCTATTATCAGTAAAGTAGAAGTATCCGACTTATTTCCAGAACTTGACAGCTTAAAGATAATTAATGAAACTACTAATGAAGTCAAGAAAGCCAGCCCACCATACATTACATCAGGCAGTTTTAAAATAAATGCTAGCACCGCTCCAAAAGTAGCACTTGCAGCAATTCCTATAATATAAGGATCCGCTAACGGATTCTGGAAAACAGTTTGTACAACTGTTCCAGAACTCGCTAACATCATACCCACTAAGATTGCAATTATTACTCGAGGAAGCCTAACATTTAGTAATATAGACTTAAAAGATTCATCTACATTACTGCTGTTACCTATTAGTATATTCAAAATATCTTTTTTAGAAATATCTACACTCCCTGTGGAAAGAGAGTACATCGAAACTCCAAGAAGCACAATTACCAATACTATGTAAATTCTTTTAGAATTCATATTTAGCTCCCACATAGTAGTTAGCTTTTTCAGCTGGAATATAAGAGTTTCCATTTTGATACACATTATATTTTTCTCCAAAAATATTATTAACTCCAGCTATAACTCCAAAACCATTATCAAAGTCATACTTTATTGCTAAATCTGTTGTTGAATATGGTTCTATAGAATTCCCATATGAATCTTTAGCACTTCTGTAGTAACTAAAGTTTATATTTGCATCTAAATTCTTTATAATTTCATAACTTAATCCTACAGTCGCTTTTACATTTGGAACATATGGAATCTGTTGACCCTTTCTATTTCCTTCTGTAACTTCTGTATTTATATATGCTATAGACTCATTTATTGTTAATGGTCCAAAATATTGTTCCGAGAATGCTTCTGCTCCTTTTCTTTCAGTCTTATCAAGGTTTTCAAATTCCCATGTCATTCCAGCATGTCCTCCTGAAGAAACATTTTGGAAAATTTCATCATTTGTTTTTGTATAGAATGCTGTTAAACTTATATATGACCCTAAAACTACATCTTTCATCCCAATTTCAAAAGTATCATATGTTTCAGATTTTAAATCATTTAAATAATAACCAAATACATTCTTATTAGTTAACTGCGTAGGACTTGGTGATACAAATCCATGCTCATATCTAATATAAGTATTTCCAGTATCTCTATATAAATAATTTAATGCTAATTCCCAAGCACTGTTACTTTCTGATCTTGTATCACTTATTTTTGTACTTCCTGAAGTTCTGTCTATATCATATCCAGCCCATTCTTCTCTAAATCCTGCTATAATTTGTAAATTATCTAGTATATTATGCTTTTCTAATACATAAAGACTGTTAGTAGTTTTACTTAAATCATTATATGCAGAAACAAATCCTTTACTATCTCTTTCCATTTCATTTTTAAGAAAATTATACCCTACAATTAATTCTCCTCTTGAATAATCGTATTTACCTTTTAAATTAAATCCTGTTTTTTCATCTTTAAATAAACCATATTGTTGAAATGCTCCATAATCAGTATTAGATTCCTCATCTGTTTTCTGATAATATGCTGTAGCATCTATTGTAAGATTTTTCAAAGCTTGGATTCTATAATCTAATACAAATTCTGTCTTAGTTAGGTCATAATCAGTTACTGTTGAACCCGCCTGTCTTCTATCATCATCCAATTGTTTTTTAGTAAGACCACTTGTAGAAGTGCCGTCCTCAGTATATCTACTTGTTCTAAAAGTAAGACTTTGATTATCTGTAATATCATATCTTAAACTTCCAGCCCAGTAATCACTTTTTAGCTCATCTTTATCTCTATAACCATTTGCATCTCTTCCTGTATAATCAAAGCTGAAATATAATTTATCTGATACTTTAAATCCTGCATTTATTCCTGCATTTTTATCTTCAAATGATCCATACTGACCACTAATTACTCCACCTGTTTCTGTAGGCTTTTTAGTTATTATATTAACCACACCTCCTACAGTTCCACTTCCATAAAGAACAGCTCCTCCACCAGGAATGATCTCTATTCTTTCTATATTTGATATAGCTACTGTATTTAATGGTGTTGTTCCATGTGAAGTATCTAAAACATTCATAGCTACTCCATCAACGAGAACTTTAACCTTAGAAACTGCTTTATCTCCTTGACCTCTTATATCAATACTAGGTCCCGAACCTGAATTTACAAATGTTACTCCTGGAGCATTTCTTAGTACATCTTCTAAAGTTTTATAACCTTCTTTTGCGATGTCATCTTTTGTTATAACAGTAACATTTTTCACTTGCTCACCCACTGTACTTTCAAAACCAGATGTTGAGATCATTTCTTCATCTAATCTAATCTCTCCTGTAACAGTTTCTTCAGCATGTGCTACTAGAGCTGCAAGCACCAAACTTAGAATAATAATTTTCTTAAACATAACTACCTCCATCAATTTATTTTCTTATCTATGCACCTGTTTGCATATTCAGATTTATATTTTTAATTCCAGCATTTTTTAATTTCCCCATTAAGTCTACTATAAGTCCGTATTCTAAATTTTTATCTGCTGTAACAGTAATATCTTTTTTTATATCATTATTTAAAATTGATAATTCAGAACTTAGATTTTCCGAATTTATTTTTTTTACATTTTCATCTATTTTTAAAAAGTACTCTTTATCTTTATTTAAAATAACTTCCACTCTCTGTTCCTTATGATCTTTCACATTTACTTGTGATTCAGGAAGTGATAAGCCAAATTGGTTATAAGTATTAAAAGTAGTAACCACCATAAAAAAAATCAATAATACAAAAATTACATCTATTAAGTTTAATATCGATATTTCTGGCGATTGCCTTCTTGAGCTTTTTCTTAAAAGTCTCATATTTTTCTCCTTTAAATCATATAATTAATGACAACATCTTAGTTTTATTTTTTTATCCTGAACTTTATTACGTATATCATTTGTAAGATAAACCGTCACTTTTTCCACTTCCATCAGCACATAGTCTATCTTTCTATTATAATAGTTATATGCCACAAGTGCTGGGATAGCCACTATCAATCCTGCTGCTGTAGTATAAAGAGCTTCTGAAATACCTCCTGCTACAGCTGTTGGATTTCCAGCTCCTGCTACTGCTAATCCAGAAAAGGCAGTTATCATTCCAGTAACTGTTCCTAATAATCCTAATTGCGGAGATACATTAGCAACAACACTCAAAAGCCACATTCCTTTTTCTAAACTTGTTATCTGTTCCAAAGTTACTTCTTTCACAATTTCCTCAAGATGTTGATAATCTAGTTCATCACTTTCTTCTAAACTTTTTAGATCAAAATTTTCCAAAAGTTTTATTACAGTTATAGAGACCGAATTTTTTTTATTTTTACAAAACTTCAATAATTCTTCTCTATCCCCTTTTCTTACTAACTTTATTAGTTCTTTCTTAAACGATTCTGTCATATCTCTTTCATTTTTGAAAAAATAATACATTTTTTCTAATATAACAGCAATACCGCATATAGATGCAAGCAGTATAGGCCACATAAAAAGACCACCTGCTTTAAAATAATGAATCATGATTTTTTCTCTAACCTCCTAGATTTTATTTTGTCACACAAAATACTGTAAAAACAAAATAACTTTATATGTTTTAAATTATATTGATTATCAAAACAAATGTCAACTATTTTTATCTAATTATAATTTTTACAGATAATAAATTAGTTTTATTTTTACAAAATATAGTTTTTTAAATTACATTGATTCACAAAATATAATTATTTACAAGCTATTATTTTTATAGTCAAAGTAATTTATTTCAAATTATCAAATAAAACAAAATTGGATTAAAACATATAATTATCGATTAGTTTAATTAATCATTTTTTATTATATAATTTTTCTAAGTTTTACTTTTTTAAAGTAAGTAAAATTATTTTTGTAATTATATAAGAAAAAATAAAATTAACAAGCTAATAGAGAAATTACTTTTTAAAAAAAGTAAAATAAGATATAATATCTTAAATAACATAAAAATACCTATATATAAAGTTTAAAAGGAGAGACATGAAAAAATTAAATTCTACAGATTATAAAGTTTTAGAAGGAATAAGAATGGATAATAAGATATCAAGAATTAAAATATCTAATCTCATAGATCTTACTCCTGCTGCTGTGACTAAAATAATAAAAAAGCTAATAGATCTAGACCTAATTGAAAATAACCATACTCTAGAATCCACAGGAGGAAGACCAGAAAAAAGTTTGAAAATAAATAATAAATATAAAAAAATAATTGGGATCAATTTTGGCCCTGAGTTTATCGAAACTGCACTAAACTACTTAGATGGCGAAGTAATTTATCTTAAGAGAAGAAATTTTTACATTAGGAGCCAAGAAAAAATTCTAAGAATATTATTTGAAGAAATTGATAAAGTACTACTGGAGTGTAAAAAATCAGAAATAGTTGGAATTGGAATAGCACTTCATGGAATTGTTGATAAAGAGAATGGAATCGCTGTCTTTTCACCACATTTTGGCTGGAGAAATTTAAATATAGGAGATATTTTAGAAAAGAGATACGGAATGCCTGTTATTATTGATAATAATGTCAGAGCTATGGCTATTGCTGAGCATGAATTTGGAAGAGCAGAAAATGTCGATGATTTTTTTATAATCCATATTAGTAATGGAATTGGAGGAGCTATTTTCTTAAATGGTTCTACCTATAACGGTTCAGATAATAGTGCGGGTGAAATAGGACATATCATAATAAATGAGGATTCAAATAGAAAATGTAGTTGTGGAAAATATGGCTGTCTAGAAGCAGAAACTTCTGATGAAGCAATAAAGAGTAAAACTCTCTTGGAACTTGATAAATTGGGAATAAATAGGATAGAGATTGAAGACCTATATAAAGCTGCTAAACTAAAAGAAGAACCATATTTTAGCATTGTAAGAAAGGCTGCTTACGAAATTGGAAAAACAATTGGAAGTATACTAAATATTTTAAATGTTAAATTGGTAATAGTAGCTGGAAATATTATAAATACCGATGATGTATTTTTCAATAATCTAAATAAGGGAGTCAAAAGAACTATATTAGAAGGATTAGATAAGGGCTTAGTTATTGTTCCCTCAAAACTTTATGATGCAATAGGAATACATGGAGCTTTTTCTTTGATTACGACTAACCTCTTTAAAGACAAAAAATTAATAAAATGAAAAATACCTAGTTATTTTTTTTAAAAAGTTAAATAAGTTAATTGTAAAATAATCATAAATATGCACAGCACAAATGCTTTTTAAAAAAAGTTAAATAAGAACTTTTTAAAGTCTTATTTTTTTCATGTAAAAAAAAATTTTCAAACTATAATATACTAAGTTTATTAAAGTAAATTTTTCTAAATTACTTATTTTATTATAAATTTATAAAAATAAAGATTGATATATTAAAATGAAAAAGCAGGTGAAATATGAAATTAGAACAATTAAAAGAAAAATTTTCTACAATTTTTAAAAATGAAAGTGAAAAAGTTTTTTTTGCTCCAGGTAGAGTAAATTTAATAGGTGAACATACAGACTACAATGGAGGAAATGTATTTCCTTGTGCAATAACTCAAGGAACGTATGTTCTAACAAGAAAAATTAATGAAAAAAAATTAAAACTTTGTTCTCTAAATTTTGAAAAATTTGGAATTATTGAAATTGATTTAAAAAATTTAAATTATAATCCTAATGATAATTGGGCGAATTATCCTAAAGGTATTTTTCTTGAATTAGAAAAACTAAGAGTAAACTTTGATTTTGGCTTAGAAATACTTTACTATGGAAATATTCCAAATGGTGCTGGTCTTTCTTCTTCTGCCTCTATTGAATTAGCCACTTGTGTTTTAGCCCAAAGCAATTATAATATAAAGATTGACATGATTGATCTTATTAAACTCTCACAAAAAGTAGAAAATGAATTTATTGGAGTAAACTCTGGAATAATGGATCAATTCATAATTGGTATGGGGAAAAAGGATAAGGTATTATTACTTGACTGTAATACATTAAAATATAAATACGTTCCTTTAGAACTAAATGATTATAGCATCGTTATATCAAATACAAATAAAAAAAGAGCATTAGCTGATTCTAAATATAATGAAAGAAGAGGAGAATGTGAGAAGGCTCTAAAAGACTTACAAGCAAAATTAGATATAAAAAGTCTTGGTGAAATAAATGATGAAGAATTTGAAAATAATAAACATTTGATTTTAAATGAAATAAATAGAAAAAGAGCAAAACATGCTGTATATGAAAATCAACGAACTCTCAAAGCTGTGGAGCTTTTAGAAAATGGTGATATTATAGGATTTGGAAAATTGATGAACGAATCTCATGTATCTTTAAGAGATGATTATGAAGTAACTGGTAATGAGCTAGATACCTTAGTAGAAATATCTTGGAAACAAAAAGGAGTTATTGGTTCCAGAATGACTGGAGCTGGATTTGGAGGATGCACAGTAAGTATAGTAAAAAATGAAGATATAGATGCATTTATAAAGAATGTTGGAAGTGAGTATCTTGAAAAAATTGGTTTTAAAGCTGACTTTTATATCGCTTCTTCTGGTAAAGGAGCTGGTGAAATAATTTAAAATCTTAGATATATTTTTAGAAAGGAGAACAAAAAATGGAAGTAAGAATATTTAAATTACAAAGTCCAAAATTACAAATTGAAATCCTTAACTATGGAGGAGTGATAAAAAGCATAAAAACGCCTGATAAAAATGATAATTTTGAAAATATTGTATTAGAATATGAAGATATTAATTTATATAAGTCTAATTCAAATTATTTTGGAGCTTTAATTGGTAGAACTTCTGGAAGAATTTATAATGGTGAATTTACTTTGAATAACGAAAAATATACTTTAGTCAAAAATGATAATAAGCATCATTTACATGGTGGAACTACTGGATATAATAAAGTTTTTTGGGAAGTTTTAGACTATACAGATGATAGAATTCTGCTTTCTTACACTAGTAAAGATGGAGAAGAAGGTTATCCTGGTAATCTAGAAATCGAAGTAGAATACAGAATAGAAAATGAAGACGAACTAGTTGTTGAATATAAAGCTGTTACTGATAAAGATACTATTGTAGACTTAACACAGCATGCGTACTTTAACCTTAGCGGCAATTATAAAAGAACTTCATTGGAACATGAACTAAAAATTCCTGCTAAGTATTTTCTTGAATTAGATGAAGATGGAATGGTAACAGAGACAAAAAAAACTGTTGATAATACTTCTTTTGATTTTAATAGTTTAAAAAATATTGGAAATAATATTGATCCTACTGACAAACAGATTAAAAATGCTCATGGCGCCTATGACCACGTTTTTTTACTAAATAATTCTGAAAATATAGAATTATATGATAGAATAAGTGGAAGAAAAATGATTGTAAATACTGATGCACCCGCTGTTATTTTCTATAATTCCACAAAAATGGAAGAAGATATCGAGCTGGCTGGAGGTATAAAATCAAGAAGATTTTTGGGAGTCTGTCTAGAAACTCAAAATATTCCAAATGCTATAAACTTCGAGAGTTTTAAATCTCCTATATTAAAAAAAGGAGAAACATTTAGAACTAAAACTGTTTATAAGTTTACAGCTGAAAAATAACTTAGGAGGAAAAATGAACATTTTAGTAATCGGAGGAGCAGGATATATTGGTGCTCATGCAGTAAATCTATTAAAAAAAGAAGGTCATAATCCTATTATTTATGATAATTTATCAAAAGGGCATGAAGAAGTAGGAACTATTTTAAATGCCAAACTTGTAAAGGGTGATTTGGCTGATAAGGTTAAGATAAAAGAAGTATTAATAAGTGAAAAAATAGAAGTCGTAATGCACTTTGCAGCTTTTATAGAGGTGGGAGAATCAGTAACTAATCCAGCAAAATATTATAATAATAATGTTTCTAAAGTTTTAGAATTATTAGATGCAATGATCGATAGCAATGTTAAGAAATTTGTATTTAGTTCCACTGCTGCTACTTTTGGAGAACCACAAAGTGAAAAGATAAATGAGGATCATCCACAAAATCCTATTAATCCATATGGTAGAACAAAACTTATGGTAGAAGAAATACTTAAAGATTATGAGAAGGCTTATGGACTTAAAAGCGTGGTTCTTAGATACTTTAATGCTAGTGGATCTGATGAAAATGGTATCATCGGTGAAAGTCATGATCCAGAATCACATTTAATCCCTTTGATTTTAAAGGCTGCAAGTGGACAAAGAAAAAGTATAAAAGTATATGGAAATGATTATGACACTAAAGATGGAACTTGTATCAGAGACTTTGTTCATGTTTATGATCTAGCAAAGGCTCATATTTTAGGAATGAAGAAAATGATAGATGAAAATACAAGCTTAAATTATAATTTAGGTAGTGGTGAAGGCTACTCTGTCAATGAAATTATTGAAAAAGCAAAAAAAATAACAGGTGTAGATTTTACAGTTGAATATGATGAAAGAAGAGCAGGAGATCCAGCAGTATTAGTTGCTGATTCTACAAAAGCCAAGAGAGAATTAGGATGGGGTATAGAGTACGACTTGAATTCTATCATCAGTTCTGCTTGGAAATGGGAACAAAAGAGAAAGTACTAGGAGAAAAAAATGGATATTTTTTATGAAATAGAAACATTAATTAGATATGGAATAAGACATAACTTAATAACAGAAGATGATAAAATATTAATAACTAATCAAATTTTAGAAATTCTAGATATTGATGACTTTAAAATTTTTACAAGTGAAGAAATAATAAATATAGAAGAAAATTTGAAGATGATAAAATATCCCACAGAAACACTAGATAAACTTATAGAATGGTGTATTAAAAATAATCGTTTGGAAAACGCAAGTACCACTTACCAAGACCTGTTAAATTCTAAAATAATGGGTAGAATAATCCCAAGAAGTTCAGAAATTATAAGAAATTTTTATGGGTTCTTTTCCAAAGGCAGTGAAAAGGCCACAGATTATTTTTATGAACTGTCTAAACAAAGTAATTACATTAGAACAGATAGAATAAAAAAAGACCTGCATTGGGAATATGAAAGTGAATTTGGAGAATTAGAAATTACAATTAATTTTTCAAAGCCTGAAAAAGATCCAAAAGAGATTGCGCTTGCTAAGGGAATTCCATCAAATTCATATCCAAAATGTCTTTTATGTAAAGAAAACGAAGGATATATGGGAACTCTAAAACATCCCGGCAGGCAGAATCACCGTATAGTGCCTATTGAATTAAAAGGTGAAAAATGGTTTTTACAGTATTCTCCTTATACTTACTATAATGAACACTATATTATTTTATCCGAAGAACATAGGCCAATGAAAATAGATAATAATTGTTTTGAAAGATTAATAGACTATATCGAAAAATTTCCACATTATTTCATTGGTTCAAATGCCGATCTGCCTATAGT